>NZ_JBMDWU010000398.1:0-11123 GCF_048594385.1 Micromonospora sp.
CCGGCCGTCCGGGGGCGGCGTCCGGTGGGGGCGCGGGGCTGGGCGATGCGTCGGAAGGGGCCCCCGCTGTGCGCGGTCCGGTACCGGCGCCGCCCGGCACGGGGTGGGGCCGGCCGGCACCGACCCCCGCCCCACCTCCCCGGACGCCCGTCGCGGTGCGTCTCGCGTCCGATCGCGGTAAGTATTGTCCCCGGCAGATGTGTGCAGACCGGTGTGGTCCGAATAGGGTTTCGTTCGTAGCCTGTCAGGCGGAGATCGACGGCGCGGGAGGGCGAGCCTTGGACGGCACCGAGACCGGCTGGGGCCGGTCGGCCGAACCGGCACCGCGATGGCGGACGCTCTTCGAGCGCGCCCGCCTCGGCGGGCGCGCCGCCGAACCGGCGGAGCCGGACCGCCGGGGCGAGGACGCGCCCCGGGAGCCGCTGCCCGGCCGGATGCCCGGCGGTGGCTGGTCCGGCCGGGGATCGGCCGCCGTGCCGCCACCGCCCGACCCGGGCTACGGCCCCGATCCCGGCTACGCCCCCGACCCGGGCTACCGCGCCGGCGCCGCCTACCGGGCGGACCCGGGCCACCGCGCCGACCCCGGCTATCCGGTCGACCAGGGTTACCGGGCCGACCCGGGCTATCCGGCCGATCCCGGCTACCGCGCCCCCGGCGGCTACCCGGCCGACCCCGGATACCTGCCGGAGCCGGCCCGGCCGCCGGAGCCGCCGGTCGTCCCGTCCCGCTACGCGCTGCTCGACAACGGCTACCGGGCCGAGCCGCCGCCCCCCGAGTCCCGCTACGCGCTGCTCGACAACGGTTACCGCGCACCCGGCTACGCACCCCCCGAGCCGACGTACCAACCGCCGCAACCCGCCTACCCCGAGCCGGCGGCGTATCCCGAGCCCGGCTACCCGGCGACGCCGACGTACCAGCCGGAGCCGGTCTACCAGCCCGAACCGACGTACCAGCCGGAACCGACCTACCAACCGGAACCGACGTACCAGCCCGAGCCGGCGGCGTATCCGCCGGCGGTGACCGCCGACCGGGGCTACCCGGCCCGGATCGAGCCGGCCCGCATCGAGTGGCGTCAGCAGGGCCCCCAGGACGAGCAGGAACGGGCCGCCGGCATCCTCCGCCGCGACCTCGGCACCCCCCGGGTGCTGGCGTTCGCCAACCCCAAGGGCGGGGTGCACAAGACCACCGCCACGGTGCTCGCCGCCGCCACCGTCGGCAGCGTCCGGGGCCGGGGCGTGCTCGCCTGGGACGACAACGAGCTGCGCGGCACCCTCGGCCTGCGCGCCGGCAGCGCCCGGCACGCCCGGACGATCCGGCACCTGATCAGCGACCTGGCGCACATCGAGATCCGCGACGGCGCGGAGCTGCTGGAATCCCTCGACGACTACCTGCGGCACGCCTCCGACGGCTCGTACGACGTGCTGGCCGGGGAGGAGAGCCCCCGGTTCGCCCAGCGGCTCGACCAGTTCACCGTCAAGCGGGTGCTGGAGCTGCTGCGCCGTACCCACGACGTGGTCTGCGTGGACACCGGCAACAACGTGGAGAGCCCCAACTGGCGGACGGTCATGCACGCCGCCGACCAGCTCGTGGTGACCACCGTGCCCCGCGAGGACGCCGCGTTCAGCGCCGACTGGATGCTCGACCTGCTGCACGAGGAGGGCATGGGTGAGCTGGCCGACAACGCGGTCACCCTGATCTCCTGCCCCACCCCCGGCCGGTCGACGCTCCAGGACGACCTGGAGCGGCACTTCGCCACCCGCACCCGGGCCGTCGCCGTCGTGCCGTACGACCCGGTGCTGGAGACCGGCTCGTCGATCGAGTACCACCAGCTCCAGGCGGAGACCCGGGCCGCGTGGCTGCGGGCGGCCTCGGTGATGCTGGAACCGTTCGCCCGGTGAGGGGTGGTACGGGCTCCGCCGCCCCGCCGTACCGCCCGGCCTGAGAGGATCATCGGGTGAGCCCGGACACCCCCGATCCGCACCGCCCCGCCGACACCCCGGCGGGTGCCGCGCCCACCCCGCACGCCGTCCCGACCGGGACACCGGCCGACGGACCGTCCGCTGACGGGCCACCGGCCGGGCCCGGGTACGCCCCGACCCCGCCGGGACCCGAACCGACCGCGCCCGGCCACGCCGCGACCGGACCCGAACCGACCGCGCCCGGCCACGACCCGGGTGGGTCGTACCTGCCGTGGCCGCCGCCGTCCGGCTGGCCGGTGCAGCCGGTGCAGCAGCGGCCCCGGCACACCCGGGCGGTGGCGGCCGGCCTGGTGCTGGGCCTGACCGCGTTGGGGGTGCCGCTGGGGCTGCTCTGGGCGGCGCTGGCCCCGGACACCCCCGTGCTCAAGACCGCCGAGGGGGCCGTCTACGCCCAACCCCAGCCGGAACAGCCGATCGCCGCCGACGGCTGGTTCAGCCTGCTCGGGATCGGGTTCGGGGTGCTCGCCGCGATCGCGGTGTGGACGCTGCTGCGCCGCCGCCGGGGTCCGGTGAACCTGGTCGCGCTGACCGTCGGCGCGCTCGGCGCCGCCCTGGTCGCCTGGCAGGTGGGCCGCCGGGTCGGGCTGGACGGCTACCAGCGGCTGCTCGACACCGCCCCCGCCGGCACGTCCTTCGGCAAGCCGGCCGACCTGCGGGCCGGGGGCATCGACCGGCTCTTCGGCGTGCTGCCCGTGCCGTACGGCAACCTGCTGCTGGCCGCGTTCGCCGCCGCCGTCACGTACACCCTGCTGGCCGGCTGGTCGCGGTGGCCGTCGCTGCGCCCGGAGCCGGAGCCCGGCGGCCCCGGCTGGCCGGACGCGCCGGGCACGGTCGGTGCGCCCGACGGGGGCGGCCCGCCGGGGGCGGCCGGTACGCCGGGCGAGGTCGGCCCGGCGGGCGGGGTCAGTTGGGGGCCGGCGGGGACGCCAGCTCCGACAGCGGCACCGGAACCGCCCGCACCTGGCGCAGCAGGGCCGACTCGCGGTTGAGCAGCCGCAGCTCGGCGCGGAGCCGGGCGGCGGTGTCGTCGATGGCGAGCAGCCGTTGCCGGTCGGCCAGGGTCAGCACGGCGGTGGCCGCCACCAGGTGCGACAGCACCGTCGGGTCCTCCGGGAGCTGCTCGGACAGCTCCTGCGGGTCGTCCCGGATCAGGCCCAGGTACTGCCGGAACACCGCGATCACCCGGGCCGCCAGCAGCTCGGCGGCCTCGTCCGGGCCAGCCGGCTCGGGCAGCCACTCGACGTCGGCGGTCAGGTAGGGGGCGGCCTCCCGGTCGACCTCGGCGACCCGGAACCGCCGCCGGCCCACCGTGACGATGTCGAAGCCACCGTCGTCCAGCTCGGTGACCTGCCGCAGCTCGGCGGTGCAGCCCACCTCGTGCAGGGTCACCTCGCCGCCGCCCGGGGTGGCCCTGCCCGCGCCCGGGGCGACCTCCCAGCCGGAGCGGATGGCCACCACACCGAACTCGCGGGGCACCCCCTCGGGCCGCCCGACCAGGTCCCGCACCAGGTGGCGGTACCGCTCCTCGAAGATGTGCAACGGCAGCACCAGACCCGGGAAGAGCACCGTTGCGAGGGGAAACACCGGCAGCCGTGCGGTCACGCGTCCGAGCGTAGCCCGATCCGGCGCGGTCGGCGTGTCCCGGCTCACCGTCCCGCGGTGCGGGCGGCGCGGGTCGCCCTGCGGGCCGCCGCCTAGACTCGGGGGCGTGTTGAAACGGATCGACCTGCGCGGCGGGGTTTCCGACCCGCGTCGCCTGCTGCCCCGTGCCCAGCTCGACGTCTCCGTGGCGGTCGAGCGGATCCGCCCGCTCGTCGAGGCGGTCCGGGACCATGGGTACCCGGCGATCCGGGAGGCCAGCGAACGGTTCGACGGCGTCTGCCCGCCGGTGCTGCGGGTCCCGACCGAGGCGATCACCGCGGCCGAGGGGGTGCTCGACCCCGACGTGCGGGCCGCGCTGCTGGAGTCGATCGCCCGCGCCCGTCGGGTGCACGACGACCAGCGGCGCACCGACCACACCACCCAGGTCGTGCCGGGCGGCACGGTCACCGAGCGCTGGGTGCCGGTCGACCGGGTCGGCCTCTACGTCCCCGGCGGGCTGGCGATGTACCCGTCGACCGTGGTGATGAACGTGGTGCCGGCCCAGGCGGCCGGGGTCCGCTCGCTGGTGGTGGCCAGCCCGCCGCAGCAGGACAACGGCGGCCTGCCGGACGCCCGGGTCCTCGCCGCCTGCGCGCTGCTCGGCGTCGACGAGGTGTACGCCGTCGGCGGCGCCCAGGCGGTCGCCATGCTGGCGTACGGGTCGACCGTCGACGCCGAGGGCACCCGGCGCTGCGCGCCGGTCGACATGATCACCGGGCCGGGCAACATCTGGGTGACCGCCGCCAAGCGGCTGCTGCGCGGCGTGGTCGGCATCGACGCCGAGGCCGGACCGACCGAGATCGCCGTGCTGGCCGACGACACCGCCGACCCGGCGCACGTCGCCGCCGACCTGATCAGCCAGGCCGAGCACGACCCGTTGGCGGCCAGCGTGCTGGTCACCCCGTCGGTCGAGCTGGCCGACGCGGTCGACCGGGAGCTGGCCCGGCAGGTGCCGGCGACCAAGCACGCCGAGCGGGTCGGCACCGCGCTCGGCGGGGAGCAGAGCGGCGTCGTGCTGGTCGACGACCTGGCCGACGGGCTGCGGGTGGTCGACGCGTACGCCGCCGAGCACCTGGAGATCCAGACCCGGGACGCCCGCGACTGGGCGCTGCGGGTGCGCAACGCCGGGGCGATCTTCATCGGGCCGTGGGCGCCGGTGTCGCTCGGCGACTACTGCGCCGGCTCCAACCACGTGCTGCCCACCGGGGGCTGCGCCCGGCACTCGTCGGGGCTGTCCGTGCAGTCCTTCCTGCGCGGGGTGCACCTGGTGGAGTACACCCGCGAGGCGCTGCGCGACGTCGCGCCGCACGTGGTGACCCTGGCCACCGTGGAGGACCTGCCGGCGCACGGGCAGGCGGTCGCCGTGCGGTTCGCCGGGGAGGCGTCGTGACCACCCTGGACGACCTGCCGATCCGCGACGACCTGCGGGGCCGGTCGCCGTACGGGGCACCGCAGCTCGACGTGGCGGTCCGGTTGAACACCAACGAGAACTCCTACGCCGTGCCCGAGCCGGTGGTGGAGGCGATCGGCAAGGCGCTCGCCGCCGAGTTGCGCGACCTCAACCGCTACCCGGACCGCGAGGCGGTGGCGCTGCGCGCCGACCTGGCCGGCTACCTCGGGCACGGGATCACCGCCGACCAGGTCTGGGCGGCCAACGGCTCCAACGAGATCCAGCAGCAGCTCCTGCAGGCGTTCGGCGGGCCGGGGCGCAGCGCGTTGGGCTTCGTGCCGGCGTACTCGATGCACCCGTTGCTGTCCCTGGGCACCGGCACCCGGTGGGTGCCGGCGCAGCGGGGGGTGGACTTCGGGCTGACCGCCGACGAGGCGGGCGCCGAGGTCCGGGCGCACCGCCCCGACGTGGTCTGCCTGTGCTCGCCGAACAACCCGACCGGCACCGCGCTCGACCCGGCGGTGGTCGCCGCCGTCCTCGACGTCGCCCCCGGCATGGTGGTCCTCGACGAGGCGTACGCCGAGTTCGCCCGGCCCGGCACGGTCAGCGCCCTGACCCTGCTCACCGGGCACCCGCGGCTGGTGGTGACCCGGACGATGAGCAAGGCGTTCGGGTTCGCCGGTGGCCGGCTGGGTTACCTGGTCGCCGACCCGGCGGTGGTGGCGGCGGTGCAACTCGTCCGGCTGCCGTACCACCTCTCGTCGCTCACCCAGGCCGCCGCCCGCGCGGCGCTGGCCCACCGCGACGTCCTGCTGGGCACCGTCGACGCGATCAAGGAGCAGCGGGACCGGATCGTGACCACCCTGCGGGCCCGGGGGCACCGGGTGGCCGACAGCGACGCCAACTTCGTGCTGTTCGCCGTCGGCGACGACCAGTCGGCGGCCTGGCGGACCCTGCTCGACGCCGGGGTGCTGGTGCGCGACGTGGGCCTGCCCGGCTGGCTGCGGGTCACCGCCGGCACCCCCGCCGAGACCGACGCCTTCCTCACCGCGATGGAGAAACTGTCATGAGCCGCACCGCCCGGGTGGAACGGATCACCAAGGAGACCAAGGTCCTCGTCGAGATCGACCTCGACGGCACCGGCCGGGCCGAGATCAGCACCGGGGTCGGCTTCTACGACCACATGCTCCACCAGATCGCCCGGCACGGCGGCTTCGACCTGACCGTGCGCACCGTCGGCGACCTGGAGATCGACGCCCACCACACGATGGAGGACACCGCGCTGGCCCTGGGTGCCGCGTTCGACCAGGCGCTGGGGGACAAGGCCGGCATCCGGCGGTACGGCTCGGCCACCGTCCCGATGGACGAGGTGCTCGTCCGGGCCGCCGTCGACCTGTCCGGCCGCCCGTACGTGGTGCACGACGAGCCGGCGCTGTCGCCGTACATCGGGCCGGTCTACCCGACCAGCATGACCCGGCACATCTGGGAGTCCTTCGGCCAGGCGGCCCGGGTCACCCTGCACGTGGACGTGCTGCGCGCGGCCCGGCCGGGCGGTCACCCGGACGCGCACCACGTGGTGGAGGCCCAGTTCAAGGCGGTCTCCCGGGCGCTGCGGGAGGCCACCGCGCTCGACCCGCGCAGCGCCGGTGTGGTGCCCAGCACCAAGGGCGCGCTGTGAGCGGCCCGGTCGGGGCCGGAGGGCGGCGCTGATGGGCCCGGTGCTGCCGACCCTGCTGCTGATCCTCGCCGGCATCCTGGTCGGTGGGGCCTGGTCGTTGTACCGGCAGGACGCGCCGCGCGGTGCGATCGTGGTCACCGGGCTGCTCGCCGTGCTGGCCACCGTCGGCGGGGTGCTCTGGCTGCTACCCGGGGAGGGCTGATGGGCGCGCACGGCACCGGCAAGCGGATCGTGGTGCTCGACTACGGCTCGGGCAACCTGCGTTCGGCCGAGCGGGCCCTGGCCCACGCCGGGGCGGACGTGACGGTCACCGCCGACCTGTCCGCCGCCGCCGGGGCCGACCGCCTGGTGTTGCCGGGTGTCGGGGCGTACGCGGCCTGCATGGCCGGGATCGAGGCGTCGGGTGCCGGCCCGGTGATCGCCGAACGGGTCGCCGCCGGCCGTCCGGTGCTCGGCATCTGCGTCGGCATGCAGGTGCTCTTCGCCCACGGCGACGAGCACGGTGTGGTGACCAAGGGGCTGGGGCTGCTGCCGGGCGGGGTGACCCGGCTGCCCGCCGACCGGCTGCCGCACATGGGCTGGAACACGGTGACCCCACCGGACGGGTCGGTGCTCTTCGCCGGGCTGCCCGCCGACAGCCGGTTCTACTTCGTGCACTCCTACGGGGTGCTCGACCAGGCGTCGTTGCGCGAGGCGGGCGCCCGGGTGACCACCGCCCACCACGGCGCGGACTTCGTCGCGGCGGTGGAGTGGGGTCCGCTGTCGGCGGCCCAGTTCCACCCGGAGAAGTCGGCCGAGACCGGTGCCGTGCTGCTGCGCAACTGGCTGGCCACGGTTGACTGAGACGCGCGGCCGCACCGGACCGGGTGCGCGGTGAGTAAGGAGCGGGCCCGTCGGCGGGCCGTCCGGGAGGCGGAGGCGGCCCGCGACCGCGTCGTACGTCAGCGCAAGTTGGCCCGTCGGCAGCGTCGCCGCGCCCTGGTCCGCCGGGCCACCCCGCAGTGGCGGCGGGGCCGGACGGGCCGGCTGGCCCGCCGCACCCGGGGTGAGCGGGCCGCCATCATCGGGTTGACCGCGGCGGCGCTGGCGCTGATCTGGGTGTTCGTCGACGATCTCGCGCTGCGGGTGGTGCTGGTCGTGCTGTTGCTTCTGGTCCTGCCGGCGATCGTGGTGATCGCCCTGGACCGTCGGATCTGAACGAGGAGTAGGAAACGTGAGCCTGACCCTGTTGCCCGCCGTGGACGTCGCCGACGGCCAGGCCGTCCGGCTGGTGCAGGGCGCCGCCGGCAGCGAGACCGCCTACGGCGACCCGCTCGACGCGGCGTTGGCCTGGCAGAACGACGGCGCGGAGTGGATCCACCTGGTCGACCTGGACGCCGCCTTCGGCCGGGGCTCCAACGCCGCCCTGCTGGCCGAGGTGGTCGGCAAGCTGGACGTGCGGGTGGAACTCTCCGGTGGCATCCGCGACGACGCGTCGCTGCGCGCCGCGCTGGGCACCGGCGCGGCGCGGGTGAACATCGGCACCGCCGCGTTGGAGGACCCGCAGTGGTGCGACCGGATCTGCGCCGAGTACGGCGACCGGGTGGCGATCGGTCTGGACGTGCGGGGTCGTACCCTCTCGGCGCGGGGCTGGACCCGCGACGGCGGTGACCTGTGGGAGGTGCTGGCCCGGCTGGACGCCGCCGGTGCGTCCCGGTACGTGGTGACCGACATCACCAAGGACGGCACGATGCGCGGGCCGAACCTGGACCTGCTGCGTGAGGTCTGTGCCCGTACCGACGCCCCGGTGATCGCCTCGGGTGGTGTGTCGACCCTGGAGGACCTGCGGGCCCTGGCGACCCTGGAGGAGGCCGGCGTGGAGGGTGTGATCGCCGGTAAGGCGCTGTACGCGGGCGCGTTCACGGTGGCCGAGGCGTTGGCGACGCTGCGGGCCGCGGGGTGACCGACGCGGCGGACCCGGACGACGGGACCGTCACCCGGCTCGGCTCGGGCGGCCCGTGGGAGGCCCGGTACGGCTACTCCCGGGTGGTCCGGGCCGGCCGTTCGGCCTGGACGTCGGGCTGCACGTCGACCGTCGACGGGGTGGTGACGCACGTCGGTGACGCGGCGGCGCAGACCGCCCAGGCGTTGCGCATCGGCCTGTCCGCGCTGGCCGAGGTGGGCGCGGGCCCGACCGACGTGGTGCGGACCCGGATGTACGTGACCGACCGGCTCTTCGTCGACGAGGTGGGCCGGGCGCACCAGGCGGTCTTCGGCGCGGTCCGGCCGGCCGCCACGATGGTGGTGGTGGCCGGCCTGCTCGATCCGGACCATCTGGTCGAGATCGAGTTGGAGGCGCACCTCCCGCCGTCCTGACCGGCCCGGCCGGTCGGTCGGTTCGGGAGACGGGTGTCACTCCCGGCCCAGATAAGTTGTGCGCAATTGAATTGCGGGCTACCTTTGCCGGGTGAGTGACCATCTGGTGTTGCGCGATCAGGTCTGCTTCGCGCTCTATGCGGCCTCCCGGGCGCTCACCGACGTGTACCGGCCCATCCTCGACGAGTTCGGGCTCACCTACCCGCAGTACCTGGTGCTGCTGGTGCTCTGGGAGCGCGGCGACGACCCGCCCACGGTCTCCGAGCTGGGCGCCGCGCTCCGGCTCGACTCCGGCACCCTCTCCCCGCTGCTCAAGCGGCTGGCGGCGGCGGGCCTGGTGGTCCGCACCCGCTCCGCGCTCGACGAGCGGCGGGTGGAGGTGGGGCTGACCGCCGAGGGCGCGGCCCTGCGCCAGCGGATGACCGACGTGCCGCTGCGGGTGGCCTGTTCCACCGGCCTCGACGAGACCGAGCTGGTCGCGTTGCGCGACACCCTCACCCGGGTCACCGAGACGATCCACCGACAGAAGGAGCAGTGATCCCCATGCAGGTGCTCTACACCGCCTCCGCGACGGCCACCGGCGACGGGCGCGACGGCCACGTCCGCACCTCCGACTCCACCCTCGACCTGGACCTGGCCGTGCCGAAGGAGATGGGCGGCGCCGGTGGCGCGGCCAACCCCGAGCAGCTCTTCGCCGCCGGCTACGCGGCCTGCTTCCACTCCGCGCTGCGCGTGGTCGCCCGCCGGGCCAAGGCCGACGTCACCGGCTCGGTCGTCGAGGCCGAGGTCGGTATCGGCGCGAACGGCAGCGGCGGCTTCGGTCTGGCCGTCACCCTGGTGGTGGACCTGCCGGCCGTCGAGCGCGCGGCCGCCCAGCAGCTCGTCGAGGCGGCCCACCAGGTCTGCCCCTACTCCAACGCCACCCGGGGCAACATCGAGGTGACCCTCACCGTGCGCGAGGCCGCTGCGGCCTGACCACCGCACCGGGCCACCACCATCGGGTACGAGAGGACGACACCGTATGACCAGCAACCGTGAGATCCACCTGGCCTCCCGCCCACAGGGCTGGCCGACCGCCGACAACTTCCGCCTCGTCGAGACCGGGGTGCCCACCCCGGGGCCGGGGCAGATCGTGGTCCGCAACCGGTTCATCTCGGTCGACCCGTACATGCGGGGACGGATGAACGACGTGAAGTCCTACGTGCCGCCGTTCGCCCTCGACGCACCGCTCGACGGTGGCGCGGTCGGCGAGGTGGTGGCCGGCGGCGGCGACGGGATCAGCGTCGGCGACACCGTGCTGCATGGGCTCGGCTGGCGGGAGTACGCGCTGCTCGACGCCGGCTCCGCCCGCCGGGTCGACCCCGACCTCGCCCCGGTCACCGCCTACCTGAGCGTGCTCGGGATGACCGGGCTGACCGCGTACGCCGGGTTGCTCGACGTGGCGGCGATGCGGCCGGGGGAGACGGTGTTCGTCTCCGGCGCGGCCGGCGCGGTGGGCAGCATGGTCGGCCAGATCGCCAAGCTCAAGGGGGCTGGCCGGGTGGTCGGCAGCGCCGGCTCGCCGGCCAAGGTGGCCCGGTTGACGGAACTCGGCTTCGACGCCGCCTTCGACTACCACGACGGGCCGGTCCGCGACGCGCTGAAGGCCGCCGCCCCGGACGGGATCGACGTCTACTTCGACAACGTGGGCGGCGAGCACCTGGAGGCGGCGATCGGCGCGATGAACCTGCACGGCCGGGCCGCCATCTGCGGGATGATCGCGCAGTACAACGCGGCCGAGCCGCCGGCCGCGCCGCGCAACCTGGCGCTGGTCATCGGCAAGCGGCTCACCCTGCGCGGTTTCCTGGTCGGCGACCACGGCGGCCTGCGCGAGCAGTTCGTCACCGAGGTCGCCGGCTGGCTGCGCGAGGGGAAGCTCTCCTACGACGAGACGATCGTCGACGGCATCGAGAACGCCCCCGACGCGTTCCTCGGCCTGCTGCGCGGCGAAAACCTCGGCAAGATGCTCGTCCGCCTCTAACCCCCCCCACCCCGCCCATCCGCGCCCCCGCCCCGCCCCCTGGCCGTGGTGATCAAGAGG
>NZ_JBMDWU010000399.1:0-19869 GCF_048594385.1 Micromonospora sp.
GTTGCGGTGATCCGACGACCTGACACCGCAACATCGGCCCCGGCGCGTGGATCACCTCAGGGGTGGGTGGATCAACGCGGGGCGGGTGGGTCGGGATCCAGGGCGAGATAGGTCTCCTCCTCCTGGGCCAGGTGCAGGCGCAGCACCGCGTCCAGCCCGTACAGGCTGGCGAGCAGGTCGGGCACCTGGTCGGGGCGCAACCGCCCGTCCGCCTGGGCCAGGTGACCGCCGATCGCGTCCACCAGCCGGTGGATCTCCACGTGCTCCCGGCTCATCGTGGACGTCGCCTCCCCGCCGAGCGGGCCGGTCAACGCCGGATAGAGCTGCCGTTCCTCGGCGCTGTCGTGCGGCAGCACCTCGTCGGGGAGCCGGCGGTGCGTGGCGCGCACCGCCGGCAGGCACCCCTCGGCCGTCGGCCGGGTCGCCACCACGTCGGCGGTGTCCCGTACCCGGGCGAGCACGTCCCGTACGCCGGCGTGCTGGCCCGCGTACCGGTCGAGCAGGGCGCGGGCGGCCGGCGGGACGTCCGGGCGGCGCAGCCCGCCGCGCAGCGCCCGCAACGCGTTGAGGATCACCAGCACGTCGATGCCCTCCTGGAGGAACGCGCCCGCCACCGGCGGTAGCCGGCCGGCGGCGGCGACCAGCATCGCGGCCACCGCCAACCCCATCCCGACGGCGGCGCTCTGCACCGCGATCCGGCGGGCGTGCCGGGCGATCTCGACGGCGTCGGCGAGCCGGTCCAACCGGTCCACGGTGATCACCGCGTCGGCGACGTCCGCCGAGGCGGTCGCCCCGGTCGCCCCCATCGCCACCCCGACGTGCGCCGCCGCCAGCGCCGGCGCGTCGTTCACCCCGTCGCCGACCATCACGGTGACGGCCCGCCGCGCCTCCTGCCGGACCCGGTCCACCTTCTGCTCCGGGGAACACCGGGCCAGCGCCTCGTCCACCCCCACCAGCCGGGCCACCTGTTCGGCGGTGCGCGGACGGTCCCCGCTGAGCAGCAGCAGCCGGGACAGCCCGGCGTCCCGCAGCCGCCGTACCGTCCGCCGGGCGTCCGGGCGGACCGGGTCCTCCAGCAGGACCGCCCCGAGCGGGCCCTGGTCGTCGCTCACCCACACCGTCGACCAGCCGGCCAGCTCGGCCCGCTGGCGGGCCTGCTCCGCCCAGTCCGGCAGGTCGCCGGTGAGCTGCCCGACCCGCACCGGCCGGCCGTCGACCCGGCCGCTGACCCCGCGCCCCGGCTCCTCGGTCACCTCCGTCGGCGTGGTCAGCCGCAGCCGCCGCTCGCGGGCCTGCCGCACCAGCGCCACCGCCAGCACGTGCGGGGAGAGCTGCTCCACCGACGCGGCCAGCCGCAGCACCTCGTCCCGGTCGCCGCCGGGACCGGCCACCGTCTCCGCCGCCCGGGGCCGCCCGGCGGTCAACGTGCCGGTCTTGTCGACCAGCAGGGTCCGGGCCCGGCCGAGCAGCTCCAGCGCACCGCCGTCACGCACCAGGACGCCCCGGCGGGCCGCCCGGGACAGCCCGGAGACGATCGCGATCGGGGTGGCCAGCAGCAGCGGGCACGGCGTCGCCACCACCAGCACGGCGACCGCCCGGACGACCTCCCCCGACCACCACCACGCCACCCCGGCCAGCAGCAGGGTGAACGGCACGAACGCCGCCGCGTACCGGTCGGCGAGCCGGACCGTCGGCGCCCGGTGGGCGGTCGCCTCCCGCGCCAGCCGGACGATCCCCGCGTAGGTGCTGCCCGCCGCGTCCCGGGTGGCCTTCAGGCCCACGGCGGCGCCCGCGTTGACCACCCCGCTGGACACCTGCTCCCCGGCGGCCCGGCCCACCAGCTGCGACTCGCCGGTCACCACCGACTCGTCGAGCGTCGCCGGGGCCGCGAGCACCCCGTCCACGGGCACCACGTCCCCCGGCCCGACCAGCAGGTCGTCCCCCACCGCGACCCGGTCCAGCGAGACCACCTCGATGCCCCCGTCCGGGGTGCGCCGCCGCGCCTGCCGGGGTGCCCGCGCCAACAGCGCCCGCAGGTCGCGGGTCGCCCGCCCCCGGGCGTACGCCTCCAGCGCCCGGCCGGTCGCCACCATCACCGCGATCACCGCCCCGGCCAGGTACTCCCCGACCAGCAGCGCACCGGCCAACGCCAGCACGGCGATGACGTCCACCCCGAACCGCCGCCGCCACCACTGACGCAGCACCGCCCCGACCGCCGGCACCAGCGCCCCCAGGGTCGCCGCCGCCCACACCGCGTCGGCGGGGCCACGCCGCCCGGTCAGCCACAGCGCCGCCCCGACCAGCAACGCCCCGCCGAGCAGGGTCAGGGGCGTCCACTCGCGCCAGCGCACCGGACGCCTGTCGACCGGCCGCTGCGGAACACACTCCTGCGGTGCCGCGTCCACCTGCGGATCGTCCCAGCAGGGGGCCGGCGGGGGCCGGGAACCGGGAAACCGTCGGGCCGAAATGCCCCCGAGGAGGGACCTGCGGGCCGTGCGCAGGGCCGGGTCGGCAGGCCAGGATGGAACGGTATCCCCACCCCGGGGCCGACGGGGTGGGGCACGATGGGAAAGAAACGGAAAGGTCGTGCCGATGAGCCACCAGACACCCGCGACGGACCGCCCGCTGACCACCGCGCTCGCGGAGGCCGCGGCGACGGCAGGTCACGCCCCCTCGGTGCACAACACGCAGCCGTGGCGCTGGCGGGTCCTGCCGGACGCCCTGGAGCTGCGGGTGGTCCGGGAACGGCAGCTCACCGCCACCGACCCGGAGGGCCGGCTGGTGGCGGTGAGCTGCGGCGCGGCCCTGCACCACGCCCGGGTGGCGTTGGCGGCCGAGGGCTGGACGGCGGTGGTCGAGCGGCTGCCCGACCCGCAGCAGCCGGACCTGCTGGCCCGGTTGACCGGCCTGACCCGGTCCGGGGCCGACCCGGAGGCGATGCGCCTGGTGCAGTGCATGCAGGTGCGGCACACCGACCGCCGGCCGGTCAGCGACGAGCCGGTGCCCGCCGGGGTGCTCGACGACATCGTCCGTGCCGCAGACGCCGAGGGTTCCCGGTTGCAGATCCTCGACGCCGACCAGGTGATGGAGCTGGCCGCCACCGCCTCCCACGCGGGCACGGTCGAGGCGGAGGACCCGCAGACCCGCGAGGAGTTGCAGTACTGGACGCACCGGGCCGGGACCGGCACCGGCCTCCCTCCGGAGGTGCTGCCGCAGGACCAGCCGCAGACCACCGTCCCGGCCCGGGACTTCGGCAGCCCCGGCGACCTGCCGGTCGGCCCGGGGCACGACAAGGCCGCCGTGTACGGGCTGCTCTACGGTGACGAGGACGAACCGGACAGCTGGCTGCGGGCCGGTGAGGCGCTCTCCGCGCTGTGGCTGACCGCCACCCGGCACGGGGCGTCGGTGGTGCCGCTGTCCGGCGTGGTCGAGGTGGCCGGCACCCGGCAGACGCTGCGGCAGCTGCTCAGCGGGCTCGGCTACCCGTACCTGGTGCTGCGGATCGGGATCGCGGACCCGGCGCACGCCGGCCCGCCGCACACCCCCCGGCTACCGGCCGCACAGGTGGTCGACACCTCCGCCGTACGCGACCAGCGGCCCTGACGATCTCGTGCCGGGCGGTCACGGGGCGGTAACATCGCCCGCGTGGCCGCCAGCACCCCTGCTTCCCGCAACGAACACCAGGTCCCCTCGCTCGGGCTGAGCCCGTTGTCCCGGGTCCGCCTCGACGAGTTGCTCCAGGAGATGCTCGACCGGGTCGGCGACGTGGTGACCAGCCGGGAGCGGCTGCGGGCACTGCTCGACGCGGTGGTCGGCATCGGCACCGACCTCGACCTGCGCAGCACCCTGCAACGGATCGTGCAGGCGGCCTGCGAGCTGGTCGGTGCGCGTTACGGCGCGCTCGGCGTGATCGGTCCCGACCGGCTGCTGCACGACTTCATCACCCACGGCATCGACGCCGAACTGCACGCGAAGATCGGTGACCTGCCGCACGGGCGGGGGGTGCTCGGCCTGCTGATCGACGAGCCCCGCCCGGTCCGCATGCCCGACATCACCCAACACCCCCAGTCGTACGGCTTCCCGCCGAACCACCCGCCGATGCACAGCTTCCTCGGCGTGCCGGTCCGCATCCGCGAGCAGGTCTTCGGCAACCTCTACCTGGCCGAGAAGCAGGGCGCCCCGGAGTTCACCGAGGACGACGAGGAGATCGTCGTGGCGCTGGCCGCGGCTGCCGGTGTGGCCATCGAGAACGCCCGGCTCTACGCGCTGGCCCACCGCCGGGAACGCTGGCTGGCGGCCACCGCCGAGATCACCTCGGTGCTGCTCGGCGAGGTACGCCGGACCGACGCGCTGACCCTGGTGGCCCGCCGGGCCCGCGAGGTCGCCGAGGCGGAGCTGGCGCTGGTGCTGCTCTACGACGAGGACGCCGGCCACTTCACCGGCGAGGTGGTCGACTCCGCCGACGGTGCCGCCGACGGGCTGGTCGGCGCGCTGCTGCCGGCCAGCGAGACCAGCTTCGCCGGCCCGGTCACCGAACGTCGCCGGGAACTGCTCGACAACCTGGCCGAGGCGGCACCCTGGCCGGTGCCGGTGGTCGCCGGCCCGGCCGTGGTCTCCCCGCTCGCCGCCGCCGACACCCTGCACGGGGTGCTGGTGGTGGCCCACCGGCCCGACGCCGGCCGGGCCGCCGACGCCGACGTCACCCTGCTGGCCAGCTTCGCCGGTCAGGCGGCCCTGGCCATGGAGCGGGCCCGGGGGCAGGAGGAACGGGAGCTGCTGGTGGTGCTGGAGGACCGCGAACGCATCGCCCGGGACCTGCACGACGTGGTGATCCAGCGGCTGTTCGCCACCGGCCTGCAACTGCAGAGCGGCGCGATGCACGCCCGCCCCGACGTCGCCAAGCGGATCAACGCGGCCGTCGACGACCTCGACGCCACCATCCGGGACATCCGCCGCACCATCTTCGAGCTGCGTACCCCGATGAGCGCGGCGCTGCGCACCGAGATCCGGGAGGCGGTCGACGTGGCCGCTGGGTCGCTCGGTTTCCGGCCCGCCGTCGAGTTGGACGGCCCGATCGACAGCGCCGTGCCGGAACCGGTCCGCCCCGACCTCACCGCCGTGCTCCGCGAGGCGCTGTCCAACGCGGTACGCCACGCCGAGGCCACCCGGGTCGCCGTCGCCGTGCGGGTCGACGCCGGCCGGGTCACCGTGACGGTCACCGACGACGGGGTGGGCTGTGATCCGGCCGCCGCCCGGGGCGGCCTGGTGAACCTGCGCGAACGCGCCGAGCGGCACGGCGGCGAGTTCCAGGTACGCCGGGTCGAGCCGCACGGCACCGAAATCTGCTGGTCGGTCCCGCTGCGCGACTGATCCGGGCGGCCGGGCGGATCGTGCTCAGCCGGGCGGTTCTGCTCGGCCAGCCGGTGGTCCCCGCTCGGTCGGCGGGGCGGTGGGTCAGTGGCGTTGGCCGAGCAGGCGGGTGGCTAGCACGGCGGCCTGGGTGCGCCGTTCCAGGCCCAGCTTGGCCAGCACGCTGGAGACGTAGTTCTTCACCGTCTTCTCGGCGAGGAACATCTTGCCGGCGATCTCCCGGTTGGTCAGCCCCTCGGCCACGTACTCCAGGATGCGGCGTTCCTGCTCGGTGAGGGTCTTCAACTCGCGGGGCTGCTCGACGCCGCTGCGGATGCGTTCCAGCACCCGGGTGGTGATGGCCGGGTCGAGCAGCGACTGACCGGCCGCGACCCGACGGACGGCGTCGACCAGGTCGGTGCCCCGGATCTGCTTGAGCACGTACCCCGCCGCACCCGCCATGATCGCGGCGAACAGCGCCTCGTCGTCCTCGTACGAGGTGAGGATCAACCCCTTGATCGACGAGTCGACCGCCCGGACGTCCCGGCACACGTCGATGCCGTTGCCGTCGGGCAGCCGGGCGTCGAGGATCGCCACGTCGGGGCGGAGGGCGGGAATCCGCCGGGCCGCCTCCTGCGCGGAGCCGGACTCGCCGACCACTTCGATGTCGCCGCTGCTCTGCAACAGGTCGGCCAGGCCACGGCGGACGACTTCGTGGTCGTCGAGGAGGAACACCCGGATCATCCCTCGTTTCTACCCGCCCGGACCGGCCCGTGCACGGGCCGAAGGTCCCTAACCTGGCGCGTCACTCCGGGGAGGGCGGCCCGGTGGGTCGGGACGTCCGGCCCTGCCCGGCCTGCCTGCCGGTGGCGGACCGTGGAGGGGAACCACCACCGGGAACCGGGTCGGCGTCGGCCGGCCGGGGCGACGCGTTCCCCGCTCGGGGTGGAGCGGCACCAACCGCCACGGAAGGAGCACGACCATGGGCACCGGATACAGCGAGGCGCAACTACGGGCCGCCGTCACGGACGCCGTCCGGGCGCCCTCCCTGCACAACACCCAGCCGTGGCGGTTCCGCCTGCGCGACGGCGGGATCGAGGTGTCGGTCGACCCGACCCGCCGGCTGCCGGCCACCGACCCGAGCGGCTGGGGCACCCGGATCTCCGGTGGGGCGGCCCTGTTCAACCTCCGGCTGTCCCTGGCGGTGGCGGGTACCCCGGCCACCGTACGACTACGCCCGTACCCGGCCGACCCGGACGTGCTGGCCCGGTTGGTCCCGGACCTGCCGCGCCGCCCCACCCCCACCGAGCAGAGCCTGTACGCGGCGATCGCGCGCCGGTTCAGCAACCGGGCGCCGTTCTGGCCCGACCCGGTGCCCGCCGACGCCCGCTGGCGGCTCGGTGAGGCGGCCCGCGCCGAACAGTGCTGGCTGGAGCTGGTGATCGGGGTGAGCGCCGTCAACGCCTTCGCCGAGGTCGCCCGCAGCGCCCACCGGGTGCTCGAACGCGACCCCGCCTACCGGGCCGAACGTGCCGACTGGGTGCGCACGGAACCCGCCCCCGACGGGGTGCCGGCCCGCGCCGGTGGCCCGCAGACCGAGCCGCAGGATCTGCTTCCGTCGCGGGGCTTCGGCGGCCTGGACCGCGCCCCCGGCCGCGACTTCGAGCCGGAACCGCTGGTGGCGGTGCTCGGCGCGGCCGGCAACACGGTCGTCGACCAGGTGCTCGCCGGGCAGGCGTTGCAGCGGGTGCTGCTGACCGCCACCGACGCGGGACTCGCCGTGTCGATGCTGTCGCAGCCGATCGAGGTGTCGGGGGCACGGGAGGCGCTGCGGCTGTCGCTGGGACGTTTCGGCACGCCGCAGATGGTGATGCGCATCGGGTACGGCCAGCCGGGGGTGGCCACCCCGAGGCGGGGCGTGGACGAGGTGCTGGACGTGGCGGTGGCACCCGGCTGACCCTGGTCCACGCTGTCAAAAAACGAGTCACGGACGACTCTCGGCCGCCGCCACCGTACGCGGTCTGCGACATCGCAACCGCCATCCACCCTCATGCCACCTGCGCACTCCAGGCCGGGGATCACCGCTATAAGACCGGACCGTTATCAAAGTCACAACGGCACCGACTACCAGTTGCTAATAAAGCAGAAGCCGCGCCCGTCATCACCTTCTTCGTAGCCCATAGCCTCGATCGACTTATCCTCAGGAGACCTGCGCAGGAATTCTAATAATCCACTCACTCCACCACCAAGGACATCGCCCGCTGCGGCAAATTCGGAGTTCGGATCATGACCGATCAGCTCGGCAGCCCGATACAACAGAGAGAGTGCCGCGATCGACTCTCTCGGATCATCGGCTATCGCCTGAGAAATAACTACGGCTAGAATTCCAGCCCGAAGTTCACGGACATCCTGATGTCGAACAGCGATGGACGCAGCTCGCTCAGCGAACACAGCTAGGACATCGTCAGCGCCGTGCGGCATTTGCCGCTTCACCTGATCTAGCGCACCTCGCCCCATCACGCCAACCAGAAGATCACGAATTCTTCCGTCCCTTACGGAAGGGATTTCTTCGCGCCCGTAACCAACATTCCTCTTAGGGTCAAGAATTTCCATTGACTGATCACCTTTCACCACAATTATCAACCTCTCGGGGGGCGCATATAGTATCCATCCCATCCATACCCGGCATCTGTCAGCATTTTGATTTCCCGCGCCATGACCGTCCGACGACCCCTAACACGGTTCCACAAATTGTCGAAACTCGGCGGAGATGCAACATAAACATCCTGCTTATTCTTTATAACCGAATTCACCCATTTATCATTCTTCGCAAGAGTCCAGTTCGGGATGTCAAGGACGTCATGACCTGCCCAGTCCTGGGCTACTTTCGTATCCTCGAGGCGACCTACAACTGCCACATTCCCGGGTGTCGGAGCGCCGGCATTCGGCAACGTACAGTTGTGTACCAATACCGGCGTGGTGTCGGCCGGCACATAGTACGTGTGGATGTCGGCGACGGTCAGGTCGTACATGACCTTCGTGGCCGTGTACGAGCGCGAGGCCCGCAGCGTCACCCGCGTGCCGTCGAGCGACCGCAGCCGCTCCCCCACCCGCAGGTCCTTGGCGTCGATCCAGTCGTGACGGGTCTCGCTCCAGAACGGGTGGTGCTGGGTGGTCTCGACGGTGGTCTGTTTGCCGGCCGCCGCGACCCGCAGGTCGGTCAGCTCGGTGTCCTCGTGGCGGTGGGTCCGGGTAACCTCCCGGTCCTCCGTCCGACCCGTCTCGGGGTCCGTGGCGACGACCTCGTCGCCTTCCTTCAGTTCACCGATGGCCTTGGTGCTGCCGGCGGCCATCACCACCTTGGTTGAGGGAGCAAAGCTGTGTCGACCGCCGGGCAGGAGGCAACTCTCGGCCTGCTTGATGACGTCGTCGGCCCACTTCGTCTCATCGGACCACTTGATGAGGGCCTTGGCGGCCCGGCCGATCAGCTTGACCGCCGAACCGGCCTTGCGGGCCAGTTGAATGGCTTTACCGATGGGCAGCATGCCGACGAGTGACCAGGCACATGCCGCCAGGTCACCCTGGATACAGTTCAGGATGTCGGTGACGCCGAAGAAGTCGAGCAGAAGCTTGCCGCCGGCCTGAACGATGATCGAGACCGCGTTCTGCTTCTTGATCTCCTTGGCCCGTTTGATCTGCTCGTCGGTGGGGCCGCCGTGCTTGCCGCCGCCCTTACCACCACCGCCGCCGTTGCCCCCGCCGGCATCGTTGGCAGCCTGAGCCTCGGCCCAGTCGTCGTCGCCGCACTTGCCGTTGCAACCGTCGTTGTCGCCGGGAACATCGTGGTAGTTGCCCCACATGTCCACGTAGTCGGCACCGGGTCCGCAGGCATCGTCGGAGCAGGCCTTGAGGCCGGTCGGGTCGGAGAACGTGATCGGGCTGTTGTTGCTGTAGGCGTAGGCGTTCCACTGCTGCGGGTCGGCCAGGTCCTGCACAGGGTCGACGGAGACGAACCGCCCGAGGCCGGAGTCGTACTGACGGGCGCCGATGTGGGTAAGGCCGGTGGGGTCCTTGTCGCCGCCGACGAAGCCCTTGCTGTTGGTCCAGAGCGGCGGGTTGCCCCGGGGGTCGCCGTACGGAGTCTGCCGGCGGATCGTCACCGCCTGGGTGGCAGCGTCGACCGCCGTCTGCTGGGTGCCCTGGTGGTCGGAGAAGAGCCAGGTCAACGCGGTAGGCGTACGGTTGCCGACCACTTTGCCGGCGAAGCTGTAGTAGCGGGTGCCGGTGACGATGGAGCTGTTGTCCCGCCGGAGCTCCTGGCCGGGCAGGTAGAGGGTGGTGCCGGTGGTGTCCCGCCGGATCAGTCGGGCACCGTCGGCGTCGTAGATGTTGGTCTCGACGGTCTGCCCGCCGACGCTCACCGAGGCGAGCCTGCCCTCGGCGTTCCAGTTCAGCGTCTGGGAGTTGGTGCCCGTCGTGCAGTTGTTCGCGGCGCCGCTGACGGGCCGGCAGCGCATGTTGCCGACGTTGTCGTAGCTGTAGTTGGTGGTGACGTCAGCCTGGCCGGGCACCGTGGTCAGGACCGAGGTGACGGCGTGCGGCCGGACGACGTTCGCGCCGCCGGTGGGCGTGGTGTACGTGCGGACGGTGTCCCCGGCCGCCGTGTGCACCTTCTCGGTGCTGCGGTTGCCGACCTCGTCGAGCGCCCACTCGTGCCAGTACTGGGCCGGACCGCCGAGATCGGCGACCTTCGGGTCGGCGGCGCAGTCGACGCCGGCCTTCGGGGTCCAGGCGTGCCGCATCCGCCGTAGTTCGTCGTAACGGAAGCACTGGGTGTCGGCGACGCCGACCTGGGGGGTGTCGGCGATGGACGTGATGTTGCCCGCCGCGTCGTAGCTGTAGCTGGTGTCGTTGACGGTGCCGGTGGCGGTCTCCGGCTTGACCTTCGTGCGGGTCACCCGCCGGGTGACGGAGTCGTAGTAGGTGTCGTCCTGGACGTAGACCCCGCCGTCGGTCTTGCGGGTGGTCAGCGTCGGCTCGCCATACCGGGTGTAGTCCTGCCCGATCACGTAACGGACGACGTTGGTCAGGGTCGAGGACAGTTGGGTCGGCAGGCCGGTCGTCGCGTCGTATCCGGTCTGTACGGTTTCGGCGGTCAGGCCCCCGGCCGCCGGGTAGTTGATGCTGGTGGGGCTGCCGTCGTACGACGAGTAGCCGTAGCTGTACATCCAGGTGCCGGACAGACCGCTGCCCTCGTTGGCGGGGATGACGTAGTTCGCGCCGGTGGGCTGGTAGCGGGTGTTGAAGGTGCGCGCCTGCCACTTGTAGGCGTTGGTGGAGCCAGCCGACTCGTAGCGGATGCTCTCGGTGAGCTGACCGCGCAGCGTCGCCCCGCTGTAGAGCTTGTCGTACTTCCACTCGGCTAGCTTGTTCGTCGCGGCGATGCTGCCCGAGTAGAGCGCCTTGCGTCGACCCATCCCGTCGTACTCGTTGACCAGCACGGTGTTGGTGGCGTCGGTGGTCGTCTCCACCTCGTCGTACACCGTGTAGGTCGTCTGGGTGGTGCCCTTGTCCGGGTCCTTCGCGGTGATCTGCCGGCCTTTGACGTCGTAGGTGTTCACCCACTCGTTGCCGTCGGTGTCGGTGACCTTGCCCAGCTGCCCCTTGCGGTTGTAGGCGTAGGTGGTGACGAGGTCGGGGGTGGCCTGGGCGTCGTCGGTCCGCTGGCGCAGCTCGACGGTCCGTCCCTCGATATCGGTCTTGGTGGTGGTGACCGTGCCGCCCTCCGGCGGGGTCACCGTGACCGTGTCACCCAGGTACGTCGTCGTGGTGCGCCACTTCTCCACCAGGTTGGTGACGCCGTCGGTGCCGAAGAGGATCTGGTCGGTGGCCCGGGAGGCGTTGTCGTACAGCGTCTTGGTGACCGCCGGCACGGACCACTCCGGCTCCCACCAGAGCGCGCCTGCGGGCGTGCCCGGCTCGGCGTGCGCCTGGTAGGTGGTGACCGCGCGGCCGGTCGCGTCGTAGAGGGTGTCGGTGACCACCCGGTCGCCGCCCACCCCGGCGGTCTGCGTCTGCCGGGGCCGCAGGAAGGCGTCCTTGATTTCGTACGAGGTCAGGTAGCCGCCACCGGCGTGCAGCTTGCGGGTCGTCGTGTAGGGGTAGGCGTCCCGGTTCGGCGCGTACCAGTAGGTGTGTTCGACCGACGGGGTCGTCGGATGGTCCGCCTTCGCCCAGCCGACCTCCCAGCCCTTGGCGAGTCGACCCATCGGGTCGTACTCCATGTCGGCGAGACGGCCGTTGTAGTCGGTGGTGCGGACGGGTTGCCCCCAGTAGGGCCGCGTGTCGACGGTGTTGACCCAGTCGGTGGTGCCGCCGTTCGGGTCCGGAGTCCTGGTGGTCACCTTGGTCACCGGGCCACCGGTGGCCGGGGTGTACTCCGTGGTCACCGTCCGGCCGCGGTTGTCGGTGGCGGTCTTCGGCCGGCCGTACGCGTCGAAGGTGGCCTGACTGGTGGTCTGCCAGACGGTGCCACCCGACGACGACCAGTCCTTGAGCTTGTCGACCCGGGTGGCCTCACCCCGGGTGGGCGCGGTGTCCACGCTGGTCGCGCCGTCGTAGAACTTGCGCTCGTCGGCGACGATGTCGGCCTCGGTGGCCGGTGTGGTCGCGCAGGGCACCGCCTTGACGGTGATCTGCTTGACCGCCTGCACGATGTTGGCGGCGACGTTCCGGTTGTAGAGGTAGGTGGTGCACTTCTCGTCGCCGGTGCTGGCGATGTCCCCGTCGGCCTGGATGGTGTCGGTGGTGCCGTAGGTGTCGTTGAAGGTCGACACGGTCCGCGCGGTCCGCCAGCCCCCGGCCCCGTTGACGCCCAGCGCGGTGGCGTTGTAGGCGACCCGGGTGTTGGTGTAGCGGGCGGTCACCTCGTCGTCGTTGATGGTGCGGCTCGCGGTGGCCGGTGAACGCCACGGCACGTTGACAGTCTTGGAGACCGGCTTGGTGTCGACACCGTTGTAGACGACCTGTTCCCGGACCATGCCCGCGAACTGGTCCTCGTCGTACACCGTCTCGGTGCCCAGGGAGGCGGCCACGGTGACGGTGCGCTTGGCGGTGCTCGACTTGCTCACCCGGTCGCCGTGCATGCCGCGCAGGAACGTGGTCCGGGTCAGGGTCTGCGCCGGGGCGTCGCCCTTGCGTACCTCGACCTGGCCGTAGCCACGGAACTGGTTCCAGGTCTTGCGCTTCGGCTTGACCAGGCCGTTGTCGTCGGCGAAGTGCCAGGCCGGGGTGCCGAGGTAGCTGTAGTAGGTGTTCTGCACCGGCTGGCCGTGGTCGGTGCTGCCGACCATGACCTTGATGTCGGATTCGGAGACCTGGGTGACGACGTACTTGTGCCAGTACTCGGTGATCTCGAGGTCGGCGTCGTACGGGTCCGGGCCGACCACCGGGTAGCAGCGCCGGGTGTTGGTCTCCGGCGCGGACGGCAGACTGGTGGAGGTGCAGTCGCGCTGGCTGTAGCTGACCTGGATCTTGCCACCGGTCTCGGTGAGGATGTTGCCGATCCGCATCCGGTTGTTGCTGGTGTTGTTCCTGGTGAGCACCCGGTTGGGCATCGACACCGGCTCGAACGTCACCGGTGGCATGGTCACGGTGCCGCCGACCAGGCCCTGCTGCACGAGCGAGGTCAGCCACATGCCGGCGTGGTCGCTGCCGTCACCGACCGCCGGATAGGTGTGTCCCAGCGTCCACGAGTCGACCTGCTGCCACGCGGGAGTGGTCTTCGTGGTGTCCCAGACCTGGGTGGTGATCTTCGACAGCCGTTTCGTGCTCCAGAACGTCGGGCCGTAGTTGTCCCCGCAGTCCGGCGCCCCCGAGGCGCAGTCCTGGTCCCACGGAACGTCCTTCCAGTGCGCGGCGTCGTGGGTCTGGCAACCCGCCTCGCACCGGTCCTGGGTTTCCAGCACCACCTGTGCCAGCGCGGTCACCGACCGGTCGCCGGAGCCACGGTCCCAGGTGCCGTAGTCGATCCGCTTGAGCGTGCCGCCGCGCACGTATTCGGCCTTGTTGGTGGAGGTCGCGTTCTTGGCGTACCGGTTGAGTTCCTTGTCGTACCAGTACGACACGGTGTTGCCGCGTGGGTCGACGACGTAGTCGAGGTTCCACCGCCACGCCTGGTTGCAGAACGACGACGCGAACGACGACACGTTGCACGGCTCGTTGGCGTGGTTGCCGGCGACCGGCACGGTCCAGGTGGAGTTCGTCGCGCTGCTCTGCCCCGGAAGGTTGTTGCGGCCGAAGAAGTACTGCACGCCGTCCGGCGTGGTCACCTTCCAGTACTCACCGTCGTTGTCGTCGTTGGTGGCGTTCGTGAGCTTCTCGATCTTGGAGCCGTCCTCGCTGCGGCTGTGCCAGCCCTTGCCCGCCTCGTAGACCAGCTCGCCGCCGCGTCCGTTGAGCGACATGGTGGCGTTGTCGGACCGCCAGCACTGGTCACCGGTGCGGTTGGCGCTGTTGTTGCCGCCGGACATGTCGTCGGCACACGGCACGTAGCTGCGCTCGATGTAACCCGACCACAGGTCGAAGCCCTCACCGACCCAGGACGGCTGGCTGTTGGACGCATCCGACTGCCCGTCCACCTTGTCGGAGGTGTAGGAGAGCCCCAGGCTTGGCGCGGGGCCGCCGATCGTCGGCGGCATCCGCATCGGGTACGACCAGGAGAAGCCACCGGTCGACGTGCCGGCGGACCAGGTCGCGCTCGCCGACATCGGGGTGGCCGCGAAGTCGCCCTCGGGACCGGACGCACCTGCGGCCAGCGCGACCAGCGACGGAGCCGCGGTCCCGGCCCGGCCGGCAACGGCCGCACCCAGGGTCACCTCGGCGCTCACCGACGATCCGTCGTTGCGTGAGGGCAACGGCTGCACCGCGCATCCGGCCCGGTCCGGAGTCCGCAGGGCGCAGTCCTGCACCTGCCACAACCGCAGACGGGAGGACCAGTTGCCGCCGAAGGCGTTGCGGAAGGCCCGGTAGTCGACCGAGACGGTCACCGCGCCCGGCCGCTTCGCGGTGGTCGCGCCGACGGCACCGCCACCCTCGGCGGTCCCGTCGAGCCGCAGCAGCAGACCGTTGCGCCAGCGTTGCGGTGCGGCGGCCCGGTCCAGTACCTCCACCGAGACCGCTGACGTGTCGGCTCCCGCCGCGCCGGGTGCCCGACCCACCGTGACCGGCAGCTTTCCTGCCTTCACCCGGGCCGGTGCCGCCCGACGCCCGTCGTCGACGGCCGGCAGGGTCACCGACGCCCGGCCCGGAGCGGGCCACACCGGCGGGCTCAGCTTCGCGCTGGTGGCCGGGCTGGCGGGGTTGGCCCTCCCCCGGGCGGTCTGCCCGTCCCGGTCGAGCTTCTCCCGCTGCCGGCTGAGGCTGACCGACCCCGGGGAAGCCTGGGCGGGCACCGTCATGCCGGAGACGACCAGTACGGAGGTGAGCACCGCCGCGACCACCTGGGTGAAGCGGCGCACGGGGGCAGGACGTCCTACGGAGGTTTTCACCAGACTCCCAGCGGAGATCGCGTTCGCGGCTGACGGGGTGTGCGTAGTGCGCGGCAAGCCGTCAGCCCGTGACATCGGCTTCCCTGACAGCTTCGGTCTCGTTGATCTCGCGGACGTCGTTGTCACTCAACGCACCCTGGTAGAGACTCACGTCGTCGATGTCGCCGTCCCAACGGTCGACCAACTGGGTGGCGGCACCGAACGGGGTGAAACGGGCAGCGCCCACGTACAGCGGGCCGGTCGCGTCGAACGCCCCGGTGAAGGAGCCGGTGCCGAACGGGGTCGTCGCCGCGAGTTTGCCGTCCACGTAGAGCCGGACCTCGCGGCCGGCAACGTCATGGACGCCGACCAGATGGGTCCAGTGGGACAGATCCGCCTCCTCGGTCATGTTCCGGGACGTCATGAACGCGTCGGCGAACCGACTGCCCAGGGCATCGCTGTCGATGCCGAAGACACTGAACGACCACCAGTTGACGGGGTTCCCGCTGACGATCTTGGTGCGTTGGCCGAGATAGAACGAGGACTGCTTGGTGCCGATCTGGGAGACGGCGGTCTGGATGCCGAGCGACCTCGGCTGGACCCAGGCGGACACCGAGAAGGACTGGTCGGTGCGGAGCACGCGTCCGTCCTGCCAGTTCGGGTTCTGCGGATCGCCGGCCACGTTGTCCTGGCTGCGGCCGTACTCGACTGTCGGTTGGGTGGGGTCGTCGATGGCCTGCGAGTCGAAGGAGAGGAAGCTCGCGCGGCTGCCGTCGCCGACGTCGACGCCCTTGGTGAAGGCGATCCGCCGCCCGAAGGAGGTGTTCTCCGGGCTCATGCACAGCGTCCAGTCGGAGGGATTGTCCTCATAGCAGCCGGTGGCCCCGTCGAAGGTCCACTGGCCCACCCGGACGGGCTTCAGCATGCCCGGTTCGTCGAAACCGCCGGAGCCTTCCTCGTCCCGGCGCTGTCCGGTGAAGTCGTGCGGCACCAGGGCCCGGTTGTACACCTGCATCTGGGCAACGGAGCCCTGGAAGAAGTTGTTCGTGAGACCACCGGCGGCGTTGCGTCCCACCTGGAACCCGTTGGTGGCGTTCCAGGCGGTGGTCCACGGTGCAGTGGCGACGGACGCCCCGTTGACGTACAACGTGATCAGCTTCGCGTCCTCGTCGTAGGAGAAGGCCACGTGCTGCCATCGGCCGACGTCCGCATTCGTGATCGTGGCGTTCTGCGGCTGCACGTTGGTGTAGGTGGCCGTCGCCGCGCAGTCGTTGCTTCGGGTGGTGACGTCCCACTTCGGTACGCCCGCCGCGACGTAGACCCCGAAGAAGAAGCCGTACATGCAGTCGCCAGCCTGCGTGGCGATGGCCATGTTCTCGGTGGGAAGGGAGGACAGGCGTACCCATGCCGCGACGCCGTACGACTTCGTGGTGTCGACCACCGGTCCCGTCGTGTGCAGACTCGACGAGGTGCCGTTGAAGGTACTGGTCGCACCCTTGATGATCCGCATGTCCGGGGTCCACCCGACGTTGCTGGCCGTCAGCGGGGTGTTGCCGCCCAGGGCGGGCTGGCCGTCCGCCAGCGCCGCACTCGTGGTGACGCCGGGCAGGGTCTCCAGGCCCCACCGGGCGATCGCCGGCGACGGTCGACCCGCGATAAACTCGGCGGAGGCGTCACCGGGGTTACCCGCGCCGTCGTACGCCCGGACGTGCAGCGTGTTCTGGCCGTACTTCGGCACCGACAGCGTCACCGAGCCGATCCGGTAGCAGATGTTGGTACCCGCCGGCACGCTGGCGCTACAGGCGGTGGTCGCCGGTACCTCGATGGTGCCGGGGAAGGCCCAGCCGTACCGGAACTTCGTCACGCTGGTGTCCGTGGAGGAGAAACCGAAGGTGACCTTCTCGCCGGGCAGCGGCTCGTCGGTGCCGTTACGGGTCACCACCACAGGGGGGATGGTCGTGTCGACCCGGAACTCGCACCAGGCTGACCAGGCACTGGTCTTGCTGTAGGGCGCCGGATCGGTGGCCCGGGCCCGGAACGCGTACACCTGCCCCTCGGTCAGCTGGGGTAACGGTGCCGTCGTGGAACGGCCACCGGCCGGAACGGACGCGCCCGAAGGCGCGGGCTTGCGTGGAGTAGCGTCTCCGTAGGTGCCGGAGCTGGGCACCTGCAGCCACTCGTAGGCAGTCGTCAACGCCTGGGTGGTGTCGGCGTCGGGGAAGATGCCCGAGAAGGTGGGGGTGAGCGTGCCGATGCTGATCCGCTGGCCCGGAGCGCATGCCACGCCGGAGGTCTGGAGGCTGTAGGGCGCGCCGGGTACCGAGTCGTAGTCGACGACCAGCTTCGCGCTGTTGGGCCAGAACTTCTTCCACCTGTCGGTGGTGGATTCGCCCGAGCCGTCGGTGCCGCTACAGGCGCAGAACCCCAGGGTCACGTTCGAGTAGTTGTTCGTGGCATGGGTCTGGATGAGGGACGTCACGGCCGACCCGGTGAAGTTGACAGTCATGTCCGGCTGCGGGGAGTCCGAGCAGCCGTAGCCCTCGTTGGCGTGGGACTGTGCGGTCGCCTTCTGGCTGTGCAGCTTCGGTGCCCACGCGGTGCGGGGCGTCGAGGCGATGCCGCTGGAGTGGTACATGTACGTCGGGGTGTCCGTGCAGGACCAGGAATGATCCAGCTTCATCTGCACGTACGCGGACTCGATGTGCTTGCCCCTGATGGCCGACAGCGGGAAGTCGAAGTACGAACGGTAGATCTTTCCCGAGTCCGGGTCCTTGCCGACGCGGGCGATGGTGGTGTCGGTGTTGTTCGTGTTGTTCTGCGTGGCGTAGGCCCAGCGGGACCTGGCGGTGGACCACGCCGGGTCGATGAACACCGGGAAGGTGACGTCCCGCCCGGCGAGCAGCCGCGCATCCGGGCGGAGAACCAGGTGTCCGTCGGCCACGGCGGCACCGACGGGCGCTGTCCTGGCCCGGTCGCCGGGTCCGGCCGCCGAGGAACGTACGACGGATGCGGCCCCTGATGCGCCCGACCGCCGGCCGGTCGGGTCGGCATCGCCCGACTGCGTGGACGAGTCCCACATCAACGCGGGCTCGGCGGTGGCGATCTCCTGGCCGTTCACCACAGCGGACAGACGTCCGTCCCCGGTCTTGGTGACCCGCGCACCGCCACCGAACGCGAAGCGCAGTTCCCGCAGGCGGGGGTCGGCCGCAGCCTGCGGCGTCCGCACCACGAGGACATGGGTGAATCCGGTACGCGTCGCGCGTAGCACCAGGTCGGTTCCCGGCAACACGTTCGGGTAGGTGGCCGCGTCACCGGACACGGTCGGCCTGGGCAACCCGCCCGGCCAGGACAACGACAACGACCTGCCGCCGCGCGAGAGGACCACCGCCGGACCGCGTCCCCCGGCTGAGAACCGCACCTGCGCCACGGATGCCGCCGGCGCCCAACCGTCCGCCGACCGGCGCAACGACAGATCGATGTCCGCCCAGGAGCCGTTGCTGCGCTTGACGCGCTGTGGCATCACCGCGGTCTCGGCGGTGAAGCCGCCTGACGGGTTGGCGAACACCTGGGTCAACTCCGTACGGGCGGACTCCACCTCGACCCGGCGACCCGACCGCTGCGCTGCGGACACGGCGGATGCCGCGTCCGGTGCCACCGCGACATCGACCGACGGCGGTGCGGGTGGCGGGGCCGCCTGCACCCGCCCCGGTCCGGTCAGCACCGAGCCGGCCAGTACGCAGGTCAACGCGAGAATTGCGGTCGTCCGTGGCCGTTCCGTTGGTCGCTGAGCGCGCCCGTCGGTCGGTCGGTGAGCGGCTGTCACAGTGCCTCCACAGGCAGGAGTCTCGGGGGCTTGAATGGGGGTGGGCGGCGCACCAACTCCCGAGATCTCCCGGCGGAGACCTCGTGGGATTTAATCGAAGGCAACCGATAGATGGTTGACGGGGGATCAGCCGACGGGAACGCGAGCCGCTCTCGTCACGGGTGGCCGCCTCCCGGGCGTCACGACATTGCCCACTAGGCGAGCAGACAGCGAACTGCCCGCGAGACAGCGGTTCCAGAAATGTGGACAGGCAGCAACCAGCCACCAGCCGTCATGGCGATCCCCCGTGAAGATGATTGGCAGTGGCCGAACTCTAAGGGCGCTGACGATAGTTGTCTACGTCGATTACTTTCCGTGAAGGACAAAGAGCTTCAGATACTAATAAGAGGTGAGCCGACTGGCCCTGACTGGTCCCGTACACAGGGCTTGCGGCGCACCAGCCACCCATCCCCAGACCGGGTCGGTGGCTATCGGGGATGCTGCGCGGTGAGCAGGGCGGCTTCCCGGGTCGGGTCGAGGCCGACGGTCGCCCGCGCCGGCCGCCCCGCACGGGGCGGGACCGTGCCCACCCGGTCCAGCCAGCGCCAGGTGTCACCGACCGTCTCGGTCACCGGGCGACAGGTCAGTCCCGCCGCGTACGCCTTCTCGACGCCACACTGCTGCAACCACCGGTACTCGTGGCCCGGCGGGATCCAGATCGGCAGGTCGTTCCACGGTTCGATCCCGGCGGCGAGGATCACCTCGGGGTCGGTCCACCGCAGCCGGGCATCCGCTCCGGTCGCCGCCACCGCCTCGGCCAGCAGTTCACCCATCGTGGTGTGCCCCGGCCGGCTGATCACGTTGAACGCCCCGCCGACCCCCTCGGCCGCCCGGTCGAGCGTGAAGGCCGCCAGGTCCCGGACGTCGACGTACTGCACCGGCAGGTCGGCCGGCCCCGGGGCGAGCACGTCACCACCCCGGGCCGCCCGGCGCAGCCACCACGGCAACCGCCCGATGTCCTCCCCCGGCCCGAGGATCAGCCCCGCCCGCACCAGCAGCGCGCGGTCCCCGAACACCCCGGTCGCGGCCAGTTCACCGCCGGCCTTGCACCGGGCGTAGTCGTAGGAGCCCGGGTGGTGGGGCGCCGACGACACCACCCCCCACGCCGCGCCGCCCCCCGGGCGCACCGGC
>NZ_JBMDWU010000004.1:0-6583 GCF_048594385.1 Micromonospora sp.
TGCCCTGCGGCACCGCGAACGGCTCCAGGAACACCACGTCGCGCAGCTCCACCGCTGCCTGCGGCGCGGGACAGGGCACGGCGGCGACCACCGCGGCCCGCACCGACTCCAGGTGGGCGGTGCCGGGCACCACCGGCACCCCGCCGATGCGGTGCTCGTCGAGCAGCCAGTGGGTGTCGGCGGAGACCAGGCCGTGCAGCACCGTCGACTCCGGGCCGACCACCTTCGTGGTGAGCACCGGGTGGTCCACCGGCGTGGTGACCGTGTCCCGGCCGGCGGCCCGGAACGCGGCCGGCGCGGCGGTCTCCACCGCCATGCCGACCTCCGCCCAGCCACCCCAGTTCTGCGACAGCACCGGGGCCCGGAAACCCGCGCCGGAGCGGGCGAACGCGTCGAGGAAGGCGTTCGCCGCGCAGTAGTCGACCTGACCGAAGCCGCCGATCACCGAGGTGATCGAGGAGCACAGCGCCACGAAGTCCAACGGCAGGTCACCGAAGACCTCGGCCAGGGCGAGGGTGCCGGTGAGCTTCGGGGCGAGCACCCGTTCGGCCTCGGCCCGCTCCTTCACCTCGGCCATTCCGCCGCCGGGCAGGCCGGCGGCGTGCACGATGCCGTCCAGCCCGCCGAACTCGGCCTCCACGGTGGCCCGGACCCGACGCAGGTCGGCCGGATCGGTGACGTCGGCGGCGAGCACCCGCACCGTCGCGCCCGCCGCCTCCATCCGGCGGATCGCCGCGATGGCCCGGCCGGCCCGGTCCGCTCCACCGTGCACCGCCAGGTGGTCGTCCCACCGCTCGCGCGGCGGCAGCCCGGAGCGGGCCAGCAGCACCAGCTTCGCCCCGGCCCGCCGGGCGAAGTCCTCGGCGAGGGTGACGCCGATGCCGCCCAGGCCACCGGTGACCAGGTACCGGCCGCCGTCGCGCAGCGCCCCCGGCCCGGTCTCGGCGGCGACGGTGACCTGCTCGTAGCCGGTCACCCAGCGGCGGGCGCCGCGCAGCGTCACCTCCGCCCGCTGCGGGTCGACCGGGCGGCGCAGCTCGGCGGCGAGCGCGTCGACCCCGGTGTCGGCCGGGTCGGCGTCGACCAGCCGGACGGCCAGGCCGGGCAGTTCGGCAGGCAGCACCCGGGCCAGGCCGGCGAGGGTGGCGTGCTCGGGGCGGACCAGGTCGGCACCGGTGACGTCGCCGACGCCCGCGGTGACCAGGTCGAGGGTGAGCGACCGCTCCTCGGCGGTCACCCCCGCCCCGGCGAGGGCCTGCACCAGGTGCAGGGCGTCGAAGAAGCCACGCTGCTGGGCGTCCCAGGCGGCGGTGGCGTCGAGGCCGGCCGGCGTGCCGTCCAGGGCGAAGGCGTGCACCAGCCGGGCCGGCACGTCGCCTGCGGTCAACGCCGCGACCAGCGCGTCGTGGTCCTCCCTGTGGCCGGGGCGCAGCCGGTACCCGTCGCCGGTCGCCGCGAACGCCGTGCCGGGGCGTACCACAACCGGGGCGTCGCCGGCGGCCCGCAGCGCGTCGACCAGCGCCTCGGCGCGCGGACCGGCGGCGAGCACCAGGCAGCGGCCGTCGGGCACCGTCGCCGGGTCGGCGGCGGCCTGCCGCCACACCGGCACCGCGAACCACCGCTGAAGCGGCTGCGGGCCGGCGTCGGCCGGGGCGTCGGGCAGCGCCGCCACCGGGTCCGGGTCGACCCAGTAGCGCAGCCGCTCGAACGGGTACGTGGGCAGCGGCACCCGTCGGGCGGTCGGGTCGGCGTCGAGCCGCACCCCGATCCCGGCGCACCACAGGGCGGCGGCGCTGGTGAGCACAGTGGCCAGGTCGCCGGTGGACTCGCCGGGGCCGGGCAGGCTACCCAGCGGGGTCAGCGCCCGCTGCGCCGGGGAGCCCTTGGCGACCTGCATCCGGGCCAGGTTGGCCAGTTGCCGGCCCGGACCGCACTCCAGCAGCGCCCAGGTGCCCGCCCCGAGCAGGGTCGCCACGCAGTCACCGAACCGCACCGGCCGGCGCAGGTGCGCCGCCCAGTACGCCGGGTCGGTGGCCTGTTCGGCGGTGATCCAGGTGCCTGTCACGTTGGACAGGAACGGGACGGCCGGCGCGTGCAGCGGCACCGTCGCCATCAGGGCGGTGAACTCGGCCAGGATCGGGTCCATCATCGGCGAGTGGAACGCGTGCGAGGTGCGCAGCGGCTTGCTCTTGCTCTTGCCGCCGAGGCTGTCGGCGAACGCGGCGACGGCGGCGCTCTCGCCGGCCACCACGCAGGTGCCGGGCCCGTTGACGGTGGCGATGTACAGCCCCTCGGGCAGCCGGGCGGCGACCTGCGACTCGTCGAGCGACACGGCGAGCATCGCCCCCGCCGGCAGCGACTGCATCAGCCGGCCCCGGGCGGCGACCACCCGCAGCGCGTCGGGCAGGGTCAGCACCCCGGCGACGGTGGCGGCGACGTACTCGCCGATCGAGTGGCCGATCATCGCCGCCGGGCGTACCCCGGCCCGCTGCCAGTGCAGCGCCAGGGCGTACTCGACGACGAACAGGGCCGGCTGGGTGTAGCGGGTCTCGGTGAGCTTCTCCGCCGCCTGCGGGTCCCGACCGAGGATCAGGTCCCGCAGGTCCAGGCCCAGCTCGGGGCGGAGCAGCGCGGCGCACTCGTCGACGGTGGCGGCGAAGGCCGGCTCCTCGGCGTAGAGCTGTGCGCCCATCCCGGCGTACTGGGCGCCCTGGCCGGAGAAGAGGAACGCGGCGCGCGGCGCGGCACCGTCGACCACGCCGGACTGGCGGCGGCGCGGGGTACGCAGCGCGGTCACCGCCTCGGGCAGGTCGGCGGCGACCACGGCCACCCGGTGCGGGTACTCCTGGCGGCCCACCCGCAGCGTGTGCGCGACGTCGGCCAGCAGCTCCGGCCCGCCGTCGCTGGTCGCCGCCAGGTGGTCGGCGAGCCGGGTGACGGCGCTGTCCAGCGCCGACGCGGTCTTCGCCGACACCGTCAGCAGGTGCGCCGGGCGGACCCGCCGGTCCGCGCGGTGCGCGGCCGGGGCCTCCTCGAGCACCACGTGGGCGTTGGTGCCGCCGATGCCGAACGAGCTGACCCCGGCCCGGCGCGGCCCGCCGTCGGTGTCCCACTTGGTCAGGGTGTTCGCCACGTAGAACGGGGTGTCGGCGAAGTCGATGCCCGGGTTCGGCGTCTCGTAGTTGATCGTCGGGGGGATCAGCCCGTGCTCCATCGCCAGCACCGTCTTGATCACGCTGACGATGCCGGACGGCTGGCTCAGGTGCCCGATGTTGGACTTCACCGAGCCGATGCCGCACCAGCCCCGCTCGTCGGTGTCCCGGGTGAACACCGCCGACAGGGCGGCCACCTCGATCGGGTCGCCCAGCGCGGTGCCGGTGCCGTGCGCCTCGACGTAGCTGATGCTGCGCGGATCGATCCCGGCCATCCCGACCGCCTGGGCGATCGCCTCGACCTGCCCGTCGACGCTGGGGGCGGTGAAGCCGACCTTCCCGGCGCCGTCGTTGTTGATCGCGTTGCCCAGCACCACCGCGCGGATCGAGTCGCCGTCGGCGATCGCGTCGGAGAGCCGCTTGAGCAGGGTCACCCCGACGCCGCTGCCCCAGACCGTGCCGTTGGCACCGGCGTCGAACGGCCGGCACCGGCCGTCGGGCGAGGTGAAGCCGTCCATACCCAGGTAGCCGACGTGCGGCAGCTCCACGTTGACCCCGCCGGCCAACGCCATGTCGCACTCGTGGTTGCGCAGCGCCTCGCAGGCCAGGTGGAAGGCGACGAGCGAGGTGGAGCAGGCGGTGTGCACGGTCAGGCTCGGCCCGCGCAGGTCCAGCCGGTACGACACGTTGGTCGCCACGTAGTTGGGCGAGTTGCCGGTGGCCAGCGAGACCGCGCCGTGCGGGTTGCCGCCGACCCGCTTGTTGCGCAGCACGTACCGGTGCAGGTAGGTGTTGCCGCCGGTGCCGGCGTACACGCCTACCGCCCCGGGGTAGCGGGCCGGGTCGTAGCCGGCGTCCTGCAACGCGGTGTAGCAGCTCTCCAGGAACAGCCGGTGCTGCGGGTCGGTCATCTCCGCCTCACGGCTGGTCATCCCGAACAGCCCGGCGTCGAAGGTGTCGTACCCGTCGATCAGCGGGGCCCGGCTCACCCAGCCCGGGTCGTCGACCTCGTCGGCGGTCGCACCCCGGGCGAGCTGCTCGTCGCGGCTCAGCTCGGTGACCGACTCGACGCCGTCGACCAGGTTGCGCCAGAACTCGCCGACATCGGCGGCACCCGGCAGCCGGGCGGCGAGCCCGACGATGGCGATGGGTTCGATGCCGTCGTCGGTGGGCGGCGCGGTGGCGATCTCGTTCTGCATCGGGGTTGTCCTTTGTCGCGAGGTGCCGCCCGCGGGCGGTGGGGAGGGAGGCGTCGTCACGGTTGGTGCGGTCGGCGGGGTGGCGGGGTACGACGGGTCCGGCCGCGCCGGGCGGCGGCGCGCAACGCGGCGCGGGCCAGCTCGGGTCGGTCGGCGGCCCCGTCGAGGCTGGCGGCGAGCGCCCGGACGGTGGGGTGCCGGAACAGGTCGAGCATGGTGATCGACCGGCCGGTGGCGGCGGTCAGCCGGGCGTGCACCGCCGCCAGGGCCAGCGAGTGCCCGCCGATGTCGAAGAAGTTGTCGGCGACCCCGACCCGGTCACGTTCCAGCACCTGCCGCCAGATGCCGGCGATCAGCTCCTCGGTCTCGGTCAGCTCGTCCGGCCCGGTCGGCACCGGCGCGACCGGGGCCGGTGCGGCGGCGGCCACGGTCATCGCGCCCAGCGCCGCCACCCGGACGGTCGGCCGGGGCAGTGCCACGGCCACCGCGTCGGCCGGGGTGTGCGGGTCGGCGGCGAGCGCGCCGACCAGGTCGGCGAGGTCGGCCAGGAGCGCGTCGATCCGGTCGGCGTCGAACAGGTCCGGGTTGTAGACCACGTCCACCCCGCACCGGCCGTCGCGCTGCACCACGTAGACCGTGATGTCGAACGGGGAGCCGGGCTTGGGCACCGGCAGCGCCTCGGCGGTCAGCCCGGTCAGCGTCAGCCGGGGCGCGGTGAAGTTGAGCACGTTGAACAGCACCTGCACCAGGGGCGCCCGGGAGGTGTCCCGGCCGACGCCGAGGGTCTCGACGAGTTTCTCCAGCGGCGCGCCCGGGTGGGCGGTCGCCTCGTGCAGCTCGGCGGCGCACCGGTCGACCAGTTCGGCGAACCCGACCCCGCCGGTGCCGCCGGTCGTGCCGTCGGTGCCGGTGCGCAGCCGCACCGGGACGGTGTCGATGAAGAAGCCGACCACGTCGTCGAAGGCGGCCAGCCGGCGGTCGGCGACGATCGCCCCGACCACGTGGTCGTCGCCGCCGGTGAGCCGACGCAGCAGCTCGGCGAAGCCGGCCAGCAGCACCGCCGCGACGGTGCTGCCGCGCCGCTCGGCCAGGTCCCGCACCGCCCGGTCGGCGGTGGCGGTCAGGGTCACCGCCGCCTCCGCGCCCGCGTACGTCTGCACGGTCGGGCGGGGACGGTCGCGGGGCAGGTCCAACACGGTCGGCACGCCCCGCAGGTGCTCCGCCCACCAGGTGAGGTCGGCGGGACCCTGCCGGCGGTCCCGCTCGTCGCGCCACACCGCGTAGTCGGCGTACGACGCGGACAGCGGCGGCAGGGTCGGCGACGTGCCGGCGACGGCGTGCGCGTACCCGGTGGCCAGGTCGGCGTAGAGGACCGCCTCGGACCAGCCGTCGAAGACCGCGTGGTGCATGGTCATCGCCAGCACGTGCTCGTCGGGGCCGAGCCGGTAGACGGTCACCTGCCAGGGCGGGCCGGTGGCCAGGTCGAAGGCGTGCGCGGCACCGGCGGCGAGCATCCCGGCCAGTTCGGCCTCCGCGTCGGCACGGCCGGTCAGGTCGACCACCGGCACCGCCACGTCGGTCGGCTCCTCGCACACCGCGTAGGGCACCCCGGCGGTCTGCGGGATGCGCCAGCGCAGCACGTCGTGCCGGGTGGCCACGGCCCGCAGCGCCGCGCCGAGCGCACCGGTGTGAAGCGGGCCGCGCAGCCGGTGCGCGACCGCGATGTTGTAGGGGGCGCTGGAGGGGGCGAGCTGGTCGACGAACCACAGCCGGCGCTGCGGCGGGGACAGCGTCGGCGGGTTGCCGGTGGTCAGCCCGTCGGCGTCGGCGGGCGCGGCGGCCCGCAGCCGGGCGGCCAGCGCGGCCGGGGTGCGCCCGGCCAGCACGTCCCGGGTGTCGACGTGCCGGCCCAGCTCGGCGCGTAGCGCCGCGACCAGCCGCATCGCGGGGATGGAGTTGCCACCGGCGGCGAGGAAGTCGGTGTCCGGGGCGGGTGCCGCGCCGAGCAGCCGGGTGCAGACCCGCCGCACGACCCGCTCGACCGGGTCGGCCGGCTCGTCGGTCGGCGCGTCGGCGGGGGCGGCGGTCAGCGCGGCGTCGGCCAGCGCGCGCAGCGCCGGCCGGTCCAGCTTGCCGGTGATGGCGCTGACCGGCAGGTCGTCGCGGCGCAGCAGCCGCGCCGGCAGCATCGCGGCGGTCAAGCGTCCCCCGGCGTACGCCCGGACGGCGTCG
>NZ_JBMDWU010000040.1:0-3921 GCF_048594385.1 Micromonospora sp.
CGGGCTCGTCCGCCCGACCGGGCCAGCTGATCGCCGGCGGCATCCCGTCCCGGGCGGACATGGTCAACAGGTACGGCATCCCGCCGGCGGGCGGGGGTTCGGGCGGCGGGCTGCCCCCGGGGGAGTCTGACGTCGGTTCCGGCTCGGACACGTGCACTCCTTGATGCGGGAAGTGCGGTCACTGTAGAGGCAACCGGCCCTCCGCCGCCGGCCCGCACGCCGTACCGTCGAACCTTTGCCCGCCCGCGTCCGTACCAAGGGCGGGAGGTCGACCAGATGACCGTACGCGCAACGTTCGCCGCCCTCGCGGTCGTGGCGGTGACCGTGCTGCTCGACGCGGCCCCTGCCGCCGCGCACGGCGCACCGACCAGCCCGTTGAGCCGCTCGGCGGCCTGCGGCCCGGAGGGGCCGCACGTCTCGACGCCCGCCTGCCTGGCGGCGGTGTCGGCCGGCGCGGCGGTGCGCGAGTGGGACAACATCCGGGTGTACGGCGTCAACGGCCGCGACCGGCAGCGCATCCCGGACGGCGAGCTGTGCAGCGGCGGGCTGTCGGCCTACCGGGGGCTGGACCTGGCCAGGGCGGACTGGCCGACGACCGAGCTGACCCCCGGTGCGAGGTACACGTTCCGTTACCGGGGCACCATCCCGCACAAGGGGACCTTCCGGCTCTACACCACCCGCTCCGGGTACGACCCGCGAACCCCGCTGCGCTGGTCCGATCTCGACACGATCCCGTTCCTGTCGGTGACCGACCCGCCGCTGCGGGACGGGTCGTACCAGATCCCGGGGCGGCTGCCCGCCGGGTTGACCGGGCGGCACCTGATCTACACGGTGTGGCAGAACTCCGACACCCCGGACACCTACTATTCCTGCTCCGACGTGCTGTTCCGCCCGGCGGAAGGCGTGCTGGCGGCCACCCCGGTCGACCCCGCCCCGGCCGCCGCCGACCCGACCGACGGCACGACGGCCGACGCCGGCCCGGATCCGGCCGTCCCCGCCGGGGCGACTCCGGTCGGTGACGGGTCCGCCGGCCCGGCCGAGGAGGCGGGCGTACCGGTGGCGTCGGTGACCCAGGTCGGCGGCGGCAGCCTCCGACTGGTGGTGGGCGCGGCGGTGGTGGTGACCGTGCTGCTGGTGGCGCTGGTGGCGACCTGGCTGCGCCGCCCGGCACCCGTCCCGCCCGGCCGCCCCTGCGGCGTCCGCAACCACCGGGCCGGCCGCCGCCGCGTCTGGTGACTCCCGGCGGGCCGACCCGCCCAGCAAGATCAACCTTGCGGCACGACCAACGCAATGTCGGCCCGACGGCGGCATCACCCGACCCGGAAGCCCCCACTCCGACCCAACAGCCCTGACCCGCCGGGACGGGCGGGGCCGGGACGGGCGGGGCCGGTCAGGGGAGGAGGCGGTCGATCTCGGTCAGGTCGTCGGGGGTGAGGTCGGGGTGGGCCAGGGCGGCGACGTTGCCCTCCAACTGGGCCACGCTGCTCGCCCCGATGATCAGGCTGGTCATCCGGGGGTCGCGCAACGCCCAGGCCAGGGCGAGCTGGGCCAGCGTCCGTCCCCGCCGCGCGGCGATCCCGGCGAGGCCCCGGACGGTGGCGAGCTTCTCGTCGGTCACGTCGCTCTCGTCGAGGAAGACGCTGGTGCGGACCCGGGAGTCGGCGGGGATGCCGTCGAGGTAACGGTCGGTGAGCAGCCCCTGGGCCAGCGGGCTGTACGCGATGCAGCCCGCCCCGACCTCGGCGAGCGTGTCGAGCAGCCCGTCGTCCTCGGTCCACCGGTTGACCATCGAGTACGACGGCTGGTTGATCAGCAGCGGGGTACCCAGGTCACGCAGGATCTCGGCGGCCCGCCGGGTCTGCTCCGAGTCGTAGTTGGAGACGCCGACGTAGAGCGCCCGGCCGGACCGGACGATGGCGTCCAGCGCCCCCATCGTCTCCTCCAGCGGGGTGTCCGGGTCGAAGCGGTGGGAGTAGAAGACGTCGACGTGGTCCAGCCCCATCCGGCGCAGCGACTGGTCCAGCGAGGAGATCAGGTACTTGCGGGAACCCCACTCGCCGTACGGGCCGGGCCACATCAGGTAGCCGGCCTTGCTGGACACCACCAGCTCGTCCCGGTACGGCTTGAGGTCGGTGGCGAGCAGCCGGCCGAACGCCTCCTCCGCCGCGCCGGGTGGCGGACCGTAGTTGTTGGCCAGGTCGAAGTGGGTGATGCCGAGGTCGAACGCGCGGCGGACGATGTCCCGCTGCCTGTCGAACGGCCGGTCGGGCCCGAAGTTGTGCCACAACCCGAGCGAGAGGGCGGGCAGTCGCAGGCCGCTGCGCCCACTGCGGCGGTAGGTCATCCGGTCGTAGCGGTCGGCCGCGGCGAGGTAGGTCACGCCCCCGACCCTAACCCGGCCCCGACCTGCGGCGGCGGGCCACCGTCGGTGGGCCTGGCGGGACCCGCCCGGCGGGCCTGCCACCGGGGTAGCTTCGAGCCATGCGCTACGTCCCGCTCGACACCCCCCGTCCCATTTCCAAGATCGGCCTGGGGACCTGGCAGTTCGGGTCCACCGAGTGGGGCTACGGGCCCGACTACGCGCAGCGGGCGGCGCAGATCGTCAGGCGGGCCCGCGACCTCGGGGTGACCCTCTTCGACACCGCCGAGCTGTACGGCTTCGGCCGCAGCGAACGCATCCTCGGTGCGGCGCTCGACGGCGACCGGGACCGGGCCGTGGTGGCCAGCAAGATCTTCCCGCTGCTGCCGGTCGCCCCGGTGGTGCAGCAGCGGGCGGTCGCCTCGGCGGCCCGGCTCGGCGTCGGCTGCATCGACCTCTACCAGGTGCACCAGGCCAACCCGGTGGTGGCCGACACGCACACCATGCGCGGCATGCGCGCCCTGCAGGACGTCGGCCTGGTCGGCGAGGTCGGGGTCAGCAACTATCCGCTGCGCCGGTGGCGGTTCGCCGAGGCCGCGCTGGGCCGGCGGGTACTGAGCAACCAGGTCCGTTACAGCATGGTCGACCGTGGTCCCGAGGAGGACCTGATCCCGTACGCGGAGCAGGCCGGGCGGATCGTCATCGCGTACAGCCCGCTCGCCCAGGGGTTCCTGTCCGGCCGGTACGACGCGTCGCACCCGCCGACCGGGGCGGTGCGCCGGGCCAACCCGTACTTCCTGCCGGAGAACCTGGCCCGGGGCGGTGCGCTGATCGACACCCTGCGGGAGGTGGCCGACGCGCACGACGCCACGCCGAGCCAGATCGCCCTGGCGTACCTGCTGCGTCACCCGAACGTGGTGGCCATCCCGGGTGCGTCCGGCGTCGAGCAGGTGGAACGCAACGCCGCCGCCGCCGAGATCGACCTGCCCGCCGACGAGTACGCCGCGCTGGCCGCCGCCGCCCGGCGGTTCCGGCCGGTCACCGGCCTGGCCGCGCTGCCGAAGCTGATCCGGGCCCGCCTCGGCCGGTGAGGTGTCGGTCCGGGGGCCGGTCGGGGTCGGTTCCGGTGCCGGGGGCGGCGCGGCCGGGACCGCGCTAGCGTGGGTCGGGTGACTGCGCCCAACCAGGCTCTCCCGGTCCCGCCCGCCGACCTGCCGGGCACCCTCGGCGCACTGCGCGCCGCCGGACACCGGTACCAGACCGTCAAGCAGGAACTCCGCCACAACCTCCTGGCCCGGATGCGCTCCGGCGAGGACCGTTTCCCCGGCATCGTCGGCTACGACGACAGCGTGCTGCCCGAGGTCGAGCGGGCGCTGCTCGCCGGCCACGACATGGTGCTGCTCGGCGAGCGCGGCCAGGGCAAGACCCGACTCATCCGCTCGCTGGTGGCGCTGCTCGACGAGTGGACCCCGGTGCTGCCCGGCTCGGTGCTCAACGAGCACCCCCTGCACCCGCTCACCCCGGCCTCCCGCGCGCTGGTCGCCGAGGCCGGCGACGACCTG
>NZ_JBMDWU010000400.1:0-4982 GCF_048594385.1 Micromonospora sp.
GGGGGGGGGGGGGCGCCGGGCGGCGGGGGGCCGACCGCCCGCCGCGCTCGGACCCCGGGTGGCAGCCCGGGGTCCGAGGGTGGGAGTGCCGGTCAGGACACCGTGCAGGCGACGCCGTTGACGGTGATCAGATCCGGTTCCGGGTTGGCCAGCGTGCCGGTCTTGGCGAGCAGACCGAAGGTAATGCTGGCGCCCGGCGCGATCTTCGCGTTGTACGACTCGTTCTTCGCCGTCACGGTGGCCCCGGACTGGGTCACCTTCGCCGACCACGCCTGGGTGACCTTCTGGTCGCCGTTGTAGGCGTACCGCAGGGTCCAGCCGTCGATCGCGGTGTCACCGGTGTTGCGCAGGACGACCTGGGTGTTGGAGCCGTCCGGCCAGGTGCCGTGCACCTGGTAGCTGACCGCGCAGGTGCGCGGGGCCACGGCCTTGGCCTCCCCCTGGTCGGCGAGGAACGACGCGAGCCAGGCCAGCGCCGAGTTCCAGTTGATCGCCACCTCGTTGGTCGAGTACGAGTTGATGTCGTCGACGTAGCAGAACATCGGCGCGCAGTCCTTGAGCAGCTGGGCGACGAACGGGTCCTGCAGGGCGGCGTTCGGGCCACCGGCGAGCGAGCCGACCGGCGGGTTCGGCATGGCCGGGTTGAGCTGGTTGCCGAAGATCCGGCTGTGCTGGTTGCGCGCGTTCTGCTCGCCCCAGCCGGTCACGTACGACATGTTCAGCGCGTTGCGGCCGAGCAGGTAGTCGGTCGCCTGCACCGCGCCGTCCCGGTACTTCGCGTCCCGGGTCAGGTCGAACGCGGTGGCCAGCACGACCATGTTGTTGATGATGTTGCTGTTGCTGCCCCAGACGTAGCTTGCCGCCTCGCCCGGCACCGGCAGGCCGTACGCCTGGGCGTGCAGGGTGGTCAGGTAGTTGTCGGCGGCGGCGGTCACCGAGGCGCGGACCCGGGCCCGGTCGGCGGCCGGCAGGCCGTTCGGCACGGTGGCCAGTTCGAGCCGGCCGACCGCGCCCACGCTCTGCCAGCTGAACGCGCCGCCCGTGGCGAACACGTCGCCGGTGTGCTGGGGCGAGGCGGTCAGGTCGTCCAGGTACGCCTTCTTGCCGGTGGTCAGGTACAGCTCGACGGCGGCCCAGTAGAACTCGTCGGTGACGTTGTTGTCCTCGTACGCCCCACCGCCGATGCCGTCGGCCGGGTCGGCGTAGACCGCCGGGTGGGCCTTGGCGGCGGCGTACGCGCTCGACGCGGCGGTGCCGCAGCGGGCGGCGAACGCCGCGTCGTACGGGGCGAACAGGCGCTGGCACTGCGCGGCGACGGCGGCCAGGTTGAGGGTGGCGGCGGTCGACGGCGGGTGCAGCTCACGCGGCTGCGCGTCGTCCTGCGGGGCGAGCGGCAGGCCGGTCCACGCCTTGTCGTGGATCTTGTGGTGGACCATCCCGGCCAGCGGCTTGCCGGCCGGCACCTGCATCCGGAGCAGGAACTCGATCTCCCAGCGGGCCTCGTCGAGGATGTCCGGCACCGCGTTGCCCCGCTCGGGCACCCGCAGCGTCGAGTCACCCAGCGCGGCGCCACCGGCGGCGGTCTCCGCGGTCTTGGTCCGCTCGAAGGCGCTCAGCAGCTGGTAGGCGGCGATACCGCCGTTGACCACGTACTTGCCGTGGTCGCCCGCGTCGTACCAGCCACCGCGCACGTCCAGCGAGTAGTCGCAGACACCGGGCTGGCAGGGCACCTGCGTGTCGCCCTGGTTGGGGGCCACGCCGAGGTGGCCGGCCGGGCGGGCGTACTCCTCGCCGATCAGGTCACCGTCGATCTCGATGCCGCTGCGCTGGGCGTAGAAGAACTGCATCGCGTCGGCCCGCAGCCGGTCGTAGAGGTCGCCGGAGATGTCGAACGGGTGGCTGGTCTCACCGTCGGCGACCAGCGTGTAGCCGGTGCCGGGCGTACGGAAGGACGAGAAGTCGACGGTCTGCACGTTCTGCCCGGAGGCGGCGTCGACCCCACGCGGGGTGCTCTGGCCGCTGGCGACGACCGTGCCGGCGGCCGACTTGAGCTGCCAGGGCAGCGCCTCGGTCGACTCGGTCACCACGGTGGCGTTCTTCGGGCCGCCGGGCAGGTAGCCGACCTGGTTGACCCGGACCCGGGGGCCGGTGTCCGGCACGTACGGCGGGGCGGCCTCGCCACCGCGCAACGAGACGTTGTCCAGGCAGATCCGCTGCTCGGCGGCGGCCCCACCGACCTGGAAGATGAGCTGGGCGTTGGGGTTGTCGTCCGGGACGGTGAACGTCTGCTCGACCCGCTTGCTCGTCGGGGCGGCCACCGCCGGCACGCTCGCGTACGAGGTGTAGGGGGCGCTGCCGAGCTGGAGCACGGCGTTGACGCTCAGCCCGGGGGTGGCCGAGATGTCGAAGCTGAGCTTGTACTCCGCACCGGCGTTGAGCCGGACCCCGTCGTGGCCGATGCCGGCGTCCCACGGGTTGGCCAGCCCGGCGGGGACGGTGACGCAGAGCCGGCCGTCGACGACGTCGAGCGGGCCGGTGCCATAGGAGAACCAGGGCGCGACGCCCTCGCTGAAGTCGCCGTTGCTGATCTGCTCGGGCGCGTCCGGCGGGACCTCGGCGTGGGCCACGCCGGTGCCGGCGCCGGTGAGGATCAGGGTCGTCGCTGCCAGTACCGCGAGATGCCGCCGACGTCGTCGGGTCAGGATCACGGGATTCCTTTCCGGGCGGAAGGGGTAGTGGTGGGGTGTGCCGTCGATGCCTGTCGCTGGGAGCGCTCCCAGCTATCAGCCAGATGTTTCCAGCGCGTCTCCTCCCTGTCAATCGATTCGACTGGATGACCTTCGGGCTGGTCGCAGCCGCCCGGACCGACGCCTGCGGCAGTGAGATTCGCCGCGCCACGCGCAGTCGTCCTGATCTCCTAGAGACAACAACGCCCTCCGCCTGGCAGGCTGCCACCCATGACCCTGAAGCTTCGTTCCGTCGGGACGAGCGACCGTGGGCTGATCCGCAGCGGAAACCAGGACGCCCTGCACTCCGGTGCCTGGCTCGTCGCCGTCGCCGACGGCATGGGCGGGATGGCGGCCGGCGACCTGGCCAGCCGGATCGCCATCGACGCGGTCGCCCCACTGGACGTGGAGACCCCCGAGGACGCCCTGGTGGCGGCGTTGCAGACCGGCATCGAGCTGGCCACCACGCGGATCCAGCAGGCCGTCCGGGAGGACCCCGAGCGGCAGGGCATGGGCACCACACTGACCGCCCTGCTGTTCTCCCGTACCGGTAGCTGCCTGGCGCTGGCCCACGTCGGCGACTCCCGGGCCTACCTGTTCCGCGAGGGCACCCTCAAACAGGTCACCCGGGACGACACCTTCGTCCAGATGCTCGTCGACCAGGGGGTGATCAGCCCCGAGGAGGCGTCCAGCCACCCCCGGCGGGCCGTGGTCACCCAGGCGTTGCAGGGCGAGCAGGTCTCCCCGTCGTACGCGACGATGGTGCCCCGGGCCGGCGACCGCTGGCTGCTGTGCAGCGACGGCCTGTCCAACGTCGTCCGCCCGGACACCCTCACCGAGGTGCTGCGGGAGACCCCGGACCGGGAGGACTGCGCCCGCCGCCTGATCGACCTCGCCCTGCGGGCCGGTGGCCCGGACAACATCACCGTGCTGATCGCCGACGTCGTCGACGAGTGACCGCCACCGGCGGTGCGTCGGCTCAGCGACGGCGGTGCGTGGTGTGCCGGGTCGGCGCGGCCGTGACCGGGTCCTCCGGCCAGGGGTGGCGCGGGTAGCGCCCGCGCAGCTCCCCACGCACCTGCGGATAGCCGGTACGCCAGAACGACGCCAGGTCGGCGGTGACCGCGACCGGCCGGCCGGCGGGGGAGAGCAGGTGCAGCAGCAGCGGCACCCGGCCGTCGGCCAGCCGGGGCGTCTGCTGCCAGCCGAACGTCTCCTGGAGCTTCACCGCCAGCACCGGCGCGGCCGGATCGGTGTAGTCGACCCGGACCCGGGAGCCGCTGGGCACCTCGACGCGTTCCGGGGCCAGCTCGTCCAGCCGGCCCGCCTGCGGCCAGGGCAGCAGCCGGCGCAGCGCCCCGACCACGTCGATCCGGGCCAGGTCGGCCCGGCGGCGGGCGGCGGCCAGCTCCGGCCCGAGCCACCGGTCGGCGATGGCGAGCAGCGCGTCGTCGGAGACCTCGGGCCACGGCCCGCCCAGCGCCTGCCGGCAGAACGCCAGCCGCTGGCGCAACGACCGGGCCGCCGGGGCCCAGGTCAACAGGTCCAGGCCCGCCTGGCGGAGCCCGTCGGCCAGGGCGGCGGCCAGCAGCTCCGGCGTCGGTCGGGCCAGCGGCCGGCTGACCAGCTCGATCGCGCCGAGCCGGGTCACCTGGCGGGCCAGCACGTCGCCGTCGACCCAACCGACCTCGCTGACCTCGGTCAGCAACGCGCCGCCGACCTCCCGGGCGGTCGCCTCGTCGAGCGGGGCGGCCAGCCGGACCCGGGCGGTCGGCGCGCCCGGCGAGCGGTCGGCCACCGCGACGGCCAGCCAGCCCGTCCCGGTCAACGCCGACCCGGCGGCCAGCTCCGCCCCCGTCCCACCCGCCATCTGGTACGACGTCCCACCGCCCCGGCGCAGCCGGGCCAGCCGCTCCGGATGGGCCAGCCCCACCAGCAGCCCCGCCGCCAGATCGTCGGGTAGCCACGGTCCGGCGGCCCGTCCCCGGCCGCTCCGTCCCTGGGCGGCCGGCCGGTCACCGGGCCGGTCCCGGTCGGCGGCGCGGGCGGGACCGGACGGCGGGCCGTCCGGGGTGCCGGCCCGGTCGGGGTCGCCGACGGGCAGCGCGGCCCGCAGCCGCCGGACCTCGGCCCGCCACCGGGCGGTGGCACCGGGGTCGGTGTCGTCGCGCAGCCGCCGCCACGCGGCGGTGAGATCGTCGTGCCGCCCGGCCAGACCGTCCTCGGCGAGCAGGGCGACCAGCTCGGCGGCCCGGT
>NZ_JBMDWU010000401.1:0-11252 GCF_048594385.1 Micromonospora sp.
GTCACCGGGCCGCCACCCGCCCTCGCCCCCGTCGGCGGGCCGCCCACCCGGGCCGGAACCGCCCCACCGGGAGCGGCACCCGCAGGGACCGGTGACGACCCGGAGACGGCCCGGCCGGTCGGCGCGGGCACCCGACCGAACCCGACCACCGCGGTCGCTGCGGAGAGCCGATGAAACCCTCCTCACCCCGGTCGGACAACCAGACGGGTGCCCCCGAGCGTCCATTCGCCGTGACGCACGACGAGCCGCTGGAGCAGGCGCTGCGGGAGACCCTCGTCCAGCGGGTCGCCGTACCGCACCGGCTGCCCGCCGACCCGGCCGGGGTGGCGCTCGGGCGGGCCCGTCGGGTGCGACGACGGCGTACGGTCGCCGGGCTCGCCCTGGCCGGCGTGGCGACCGCCCTGGTCACCGGGGGGATGACCCAGCTCGGAGGGCAGCCGGACCGCCCCACCACGCCGACCGTGGTGCTCGGCGACCCGCGCGGGGTGGCCAGCCTGTCCGCCGGGCCGGTCGCGCCCGCCCCGCCGCAGCAACCCGCCGACGGCGGGGTCGACCTGGTCGTCGCCGGCACCCTGGTCACCGCCGCCGGGCAACGGTACGAGCTGGGCGTCGGGCCGGTCGAACGCGCGCAACGGCTACCCGACCACGGCGGCTGGCTGCTGACCGGGGCGGTCACCGCGGCCGGCCGTACCCTCTGGGTGGTGCCCGCCGGGGGTGAGCCCCGGGCGTTGCTCGCCGGGGCGGACGAGATCGCCCTGTCGCCCGACGGGCGGCAGGTGGCCTGGCGTGACGACGGCCGGCTCTTCGCCGCCGTGATCGTCGCCGGTCAGCTCATCGCCCCCGTGACCGGACCGCTGGCCGACGCGGTGCCGGTCCGGTTCGTCGGCGACCGGGTGCTGCTGCGGGCCGGTGCCGCAGGTGGTCACCGGTGGTGGCGGCCGACGCCGGGCGGGTCGCCCGGGCCCGTCGCCCCGGACGTCCTCGATGTCTACGGGATCATGCCGGACGGTCGGTTGGCCGCCCGGGTGCGTGCCGGGGCACGGAGCGACCTGGCCCTGCTCGACCCCGACCTCACCCCGGCCACCACCCGGGGAGCGCCGACGCCCGCCGCCGACGGCCGGGGTGCGGTCTCTCCCGACGGGCGCTGGTTGCTGGTCAACAGCCGGGTCGCCGGGGTGGACGGCGCGGTCCTGGTCGACCTGACCGGCACCGCCCCGCCGTCGCGGACCGCCGGCCCGGTGATCGACGGAGTGGTGACCTGGACGGACACCCGGACGGCGGGGTACGTCGACCGGGACGGCGCGCTGGTCCGGCTGCGCCCCGCCGAGGCGCTGGCGGGCCAGCGGGCTGCCTCGACCCCGGTCGCCGGGGTCGCCGACGGCGTCCGGCCGGTGCTGGTGACCGGCACCGACCCGGGGTGACCTGCCCGGGTAGCGTCGGGATCATGCCCGCGCGCCCGTTGATCGACCTGCATGCCCACTCCACCGCCAGCGACGGCACGTTGGGCCCGGCCGAACTGGTCCGGGCCGCCGCCGACGCCGGGTTGGACGTCGTGGCGATCACCGACCACGACACCACCGCCGGGTGGGCGGCGGCGGTCGACGCGTTGCCGGCCGGGCTCAGCCTCGTACCGGGCGCGGAGCTGTCCTGCCGCTGGCAGGGCGCCCAACCGGCGCTGCCGCTGCACCTGCTGGCCTACCTGTTCGACCCGGAACACCCCGAGCTGGTCACCGAGCTGGCCCGGGTACGACGGGCCCGGGAGGCACGCGGGGAACGGATCGTCGAGCTGCTGCGGGCCGACGGGATCGACGTGAGCTGGCCGGAGATCATGGCCGCCGCCGACGGGGGCACGGTGGGTCGCCCGCACATCGCCGCCGCGCTGATCCGGATCGGCCTGGTCGCCACCACCACCGAGGCGTTCGGCCCGCAGTGGCTGGGGCAGCGGTACCGGCTGCCCAAGGAGGACATCGACGTGTTCCGGGCCGTCGCCCTGGTCCGGGCGGCCGGCGGCGTGCCGGTGTTCGCCCACCCCCGGGCCAGCCGGCGGGGGCGCATCGTCCCCGACTCGCTGATCGCCGAGCTGGCCGCCGCGGGGCTCGCCGGCCTGGAGGCCGACCACGAGGACCACACCCCCGCCGAGGCGGCGCACGTCCGGGGGCTCGCCGCCGACCTGGGCCTGCTGGTCACCGGCTCGTCGGACTTCCACGGCAGCCACAAGACCGTCCGGCTGGGCGCGCACACCACCGCGCCGGAGGCGTACGAGCGGATCGTCGCGGCGTCCTCCGGAGTGACCGGCGTCGCTTCCGGGTGATCCGCGTTTCGCCTGCCAGCGGCACCGCTACCCTCGTCCGGTGGATCTCAAGCTCTTCGGTGAGGTCTTCGTGACCCTGCTGGTCATCGTCGACCCGCCGGGCATGATGCCGATCTTCCTCGCCCTGACCGGACCCCTGCCGGCCCGTGACCGTAACCGGGCCGCCTGGCAGGCGGTCGCGTTGGCGCTCGGCGTCATCGTGGTCTTCGCCGTCGCCGGCCAGACCCTCCTCGCCTACCTGCACGTCGACCTGCCGGCCTTGCAGGCGGCCGGCGGCCTGCTGCTGATCCTGGTGGCGCTGGAACTGCTCACCGGCAAGGCCGACGACCCCAGCCAGCAGGCCACCTCCAACATCGCCCTGGTGCCGCTGGGCACTCCGCTGCTGGCCGGGCCCGGCGCGATCGTGGCGACCATGCTGTTCGTGCAGCAGGCCGACGGGGTGGGACAGGTCTCGGCGATCGCCGCCGCGATCGTCGCGGTGATGCTGGCGGTCTGGGTGGTGCTGCGGTTCTCGGGCGGGATCGTCAAGATCCTCCGGCCGGGCGGCATCGAGGTGCTGACCCGGATCGCCGGCCTGCTGCTGGCCGCCATCGCCGTGCAGCTCATCGCCGACGCGGTGGCCGCCTTCGTCACCCAGTACGTGAACATGAGCTGATCCGCCCGTCGTGCCGCCGGCGGGCTGTCGTACCGGGCTGGCAGGATCACCGGGGTGCGACGAGCCTCCTCCGCCGGTACTCCCCGGCCCCGCTCCGGCCAACCCGAGCAACTCGGCTTCGCCGGCATGCCCGAACGGCTCTTCACCTGCACACCCAGCAAACTCGGCGCGTACGCCGACTGCCCCCGGCGCTACCGTTACGCCTACGTCGACCGGCCCGCCCCGCCGAAGGGCCCGCCGTGGGCACACAACTCGCTCGGCGCGAGCGTGCACACCGCCCTGAAGAACTGGTATGCGCTGCCTGCCGACCGTCGACGTCCCGAGGCGCTGCCCGCCCTGCTCAAGGGCACCTGGGTCCGCGAGGGCTACCGCGACGACGAGCAGGAGCGCGCGGCCTACCAGCGGGCGCTGGGCTGGCTGGAGGGCTACGTCGCGACCCTCGACCCCGGCGACGACCCGCTGGGCGTGGAACGGGTGGTCGCCGTCAAGACGGCAGTGCTGGCCTTCAACGGGCGCGCCGACCGGATCGACTCCCGCCCCGGCCCGGACGGCCCCGAACTGGTCATCGTCGACTACAAGACCGGCCGTACCGGGCTGGACGCCGACGACGCACGCGGCTCGCAGGCACTCGCCCTCTACGCGTACGCCGCCGAGCGGACGTTCCGTCGGCCCTGCCGCCGGGTGGAGCTGCACCACCTGCCGACCGGCACCGTCGCCGGGCACGACCACAGCGAGGAGTCGCTGGCCCGGCAGCTCAGCCGCGCCGAGGACACCGCCCGGGACATCATGGCCGCCGAGCGGGCGGTCACCGACGGGGCCGACCCGGACGAGGCGTTCCCCACCGTGGCCGGGCCCCGCTGCGGCTGGTGCGACTACCGCCGTACCTGCCCGGTCGGCGTGCAGACCCCCGGCCGTGAGCCGTGGTCGGCGATCGACCGTCCCGCCGCTCCGGTGGCCGACTGACCGGCCGTCCGCGTCGGGGCGACCCGTCCGGGGTGGTCAGGCGGCGGCGGTGCGGCGGGCGGCACGGGTCTTCGCCGCCTGCTGGATCGGGCTCTCCCGCCAGTTGCGGGGCAGCGCCGCCAGGGCGAGCCGCAACGTCCGGACGCTCAGGTCGGCCGACAGCGCGGTGGTGGGCAGCCCCAGGCCGCCGTAGAGCCGCAGCGCCCACGGCGGCAGCAGCCCGAGCGCGGTGCCGGCCACCCCGAAGTACGCCCAGCGTGGCGGCCCCAGACTCAGCCCCAGGCGGGCCGGTCGGCTGAGCTTCCACGGGATCGGCGGGGCGGTCAGGAACAGCGCGGTCTCGGCCGCCTCCTTCGTCATCCGCAGCTCGGGCCGGACCGCCCGGTAGTAGTCGGCCACCTCGGCGGCGCTGCCCGGCACCCCGGCCGGGTCCAGCCCCACCAGCGCGGCGGCCCGCCGCTGCTCGGCGTAGTACCCGTCGACCTCGGCGTCGGTCAGCGACAGGCCGGCCCGGCGGGCGGTGCTCACGAACGACTCGACCTCGGTGACGTGCACCCAGCGCAGCAGGTCCGGCTCGTCGATCCGGAACCGCTCCCCGGTGAACAGGTCGGTGGCGTGCAGCCGGGCGTGCCGGGCCCGCAGCCGCCGGCCGGCCGCCTCGGCCTCGGCGGTGGTGCCGTAGTTCACCGTGTCGATGTACGTGCCGGTGCGGACCAGCCGCCCCCAGGCGTCCGACCGGTAGTTGCTGTTCTGGGCCACCCCGGCCATCGCCCGGGGGTGCAGGGTCTGGAGGTAGAGGGAACGCAGGCCGGCGACGATCAGGATCGGCTCGTCGTGCACCTTCCAGGTGACCGAACCGGGACCGAAGAGGCCGAGATCGTCGGTGTCCACCCGTCAACAGTGCCACGCCCGGCCGGGAACCGCCGGTCGTCGGGGCGCTGCCCGGGACGCCACCGGGCGGATGAACCTGAGCGGTCTTCGCCGCGTGTACTCCTGCGGGGCACGTCGCGACGTACGCTGTCTGCCGCAACCCGCATTCCACCCTCGGAGGTGTCGGTGTTCAAGGAGATCAACGGTCTGCCCGGTCACGTCCTGGTGGTCCACGCCGTGGTGGTCTTCGTGCCGCTGCTCGCGCTGCTCGCCAGCGCCTACGGGCTGATGCCCCGCTGGCGGCCCCGCCTCGACTGGGCGGTGGCCGTCCTGGCCGTGATCACCCCCGTCCTCGCCTGGGTGGCGACCGAGTCGGGGGAGGCCTTCGAGGAGGCGCTGCGGGCGAAGGGCTACTCGCCCGAACTGCTCGCCAAGATCCACGAGCACTCCGAGTACGGCGAGACGCTGCAGTGGTTCACCATCGGCCTGGCCGTGGCGGCGTTGCTGCTGCTGGCGGTGACCAGCAACCGGGTGCGTACCCCGGACCTGCCCGCCTGGACGCCCTGGGTGCTGACCGCGATCACCGTGGTGCTGGCCGTGTTCGCCCTGGTCTACGTCTATCTCACCGGGGACAGCGGTGCCGCCTCGGTGTGGAGCAACACGTTCTGACCGGTGACCCCCGTCGGGCGGCGGTCAGAACAGCGCCCGCGAGCAGAGCAGGCAGAGCAACACCAGCAGGACGACCCCGACCACCGCGCCGACGCTCCAGGTGATCCGTTGCGCCTGCTGCTCCGCGGCGTCCATCGCCTCCATGTCCTGCGCCGGCAGGGTGCGGGCCGGGGTCGCCGCCAGGTGTACGGGAGGACGCCAGCCCGGCGGCGGGGGCGTGGTCGGCGGCGGCCCGGCGTAACCGGCCGTCCCCGCCTGCCCCGCGCCCGCCCACCCCGGGTCCGATGCCGCCCTGCCCGTCTTCGACGCCGGCCCGCCCGATTGCGGTACCGGCCCGCCCGTCTGTCGTAAGGGCCCGCCCGTTTCCGGTGCCGCCGGGCCTGTTGCTGGCCCGGACGCCCCCGGGCCGGGTCCCGCACCGGAGGGCGCGCCCGCAGCGTGCTGGCCGGGCTGGGCGGGTGGTGGAGCGGGCTGGCCGGGCTGTGGGCCGGGCTGTCCGGGTTGGGCGGGCGGTGCAGCGGACGACCGAGCCGGAAGGCCCGACGCCGACCCGTCGGCCGGGCTGGCCCAGAGCGACGGTATCGGCGAGGCCCCCGCATCCGTCGCGGCTGCGGACCCGGCTTCCGTTCCCTCCCCCGGGCCGGCTGCGGACCCGGCTTCCGTTCCTTCTCCCGGGCCGGCTGAGGACCCGGCTCCCGTTCCTTCTCCCGGGCCGGCTTCGGCAGTTACTCCTCCCGGGCCGGTTGCGGGCTCTGTCTCTGTCGTGCCGGCTTCCGCCCCCCGTCCCGCGCCGGCCTTACCGGACGGGTCCGTGACGGGCGGGTGCGGCTGGGAGGAAGCGGGTGGCGGGGCCGCGTCCGTCTGTTCCGCCGTTTCCGCGTCGCTCGACGGGGGCGTCGGTCCGGAGGGGGAGGGGGTGGGCGGGCGTCGCCAGTACTCGTCCTCGGGGCTGGTACCGCTGGGCGTCGTCACGCCGTCCGACGCTACCAACGCGAGGAGCCCGTCAGCCGGTCCGACGCGGCGATCTTCGACCGGCATCCCCCGGCGCTGGTGGCGGTTCGGTCGGCTGCATCCCGCCCGCTGCGGTCCGGGTGGGTGCCGGAGTAGTGCCTTCGGTGGTGCGCCGGGGTGGGGCCGGCGCGGGGTAGTGTTGCCGATCGTGATCCCCGAGGACCCGGCCGGGCATGGCGTGCCCGGCGACGACGACCGCACGGTCGACCTCAGCGACGACTTCGTGGTGCTGCCCGAGCAGACCACCGACGACACCGATTTCGGTTGGGGTGAGCGCCGGGGCGGCAACGACGACTGGTTGCTCGCCGAGCGTCCCCCGCACTGGAGCTGACCCCCCCCGGGCCCGCCCGACCAGGGCCGCCCGACCGGGCACGGTCGTCGGCAAGATCCACTCAAGGGTGCCGATGTTGCGGTATCCGGGGTGGGCGATGCCGCAACATCGGCCCCGCTGCGCGCCCCGAACCGCCGTCGAAGACGACGGGATCATCCTCGGATGACGACGCTGAAGCGGCTGCCCTCCGGCTGGCCGACCGAGCGCTGCGCCTGATCGGGTCGGACCGCCAGGTAGAGCGCGGACGAACCGTCGACCGCGTTCCCACCCACCACGTCGAGCACCAGCGCGTCGGCTGCCAACAGGACCGTCTCACCGGCGTTCCGTCCCGCCGGGAGCACCAGCAGGTCGACCCGCGCGCCGGGGCGCAGGACCGCGAGGGCGGCCGGCTCGGCCAGGCGTACGGGCACTCCGACGAAGCCGCTCGGCAGTGGCAGCGCACCTGGAGCCTTCCCGTCGGCGGCTCGATCACGAGCTGGATCGGATCGGTCAGCGTCCTGCCCGTGTGGGGTGGCGATCCCGTCGGCAGCCGTACGCCCGTGGGATGTGGTGGGGGCGGGCCGGCCCGCGTCCAGGACGATCACCGCCAGACCCAGCAGAACGGCGACCAGCACCGCGCGCACCAGGGTCGCCCCACCCGGCCGACGCGGCCAGCGGAACGGTCGTAGCGAGCCGTCGCCGCCCGTGCCCCTGGCCGCCATGACCCACCTCCACCTGTTCCACCGGGATGCCCTGGTGGCGTCCCGGCTCAGCAGGCTAGGCGGAAACCACACACCTTACGAGCCGTTGTCCACAGCCGGTGGACAACGGCTCGCCCGGTGGAAAACCCACCCGCCCCGGGCCCGCCCCGACCGCCCCCGGCCGGGACCCGGGGGCGGTGATCAAGAGGTTCGCGTCATCCGCAGAGATCCACTTGACGCGAATCTCTTGATCAACCCGGGCTGGCGGGGGTGGGTGCTGGGCGTGGGGGTCAGGAGGAGGTGCTGGTGGCGGGGGACTTGGTGGAGCTGGACGAGCCGGACGCCGGGGACCCGCCCGAGCCGGACGACGAACCCGAGCCGGACGCCGAGGACCCGCCCGAGCCGGACGACCCGCCCGAGCTGGACGACGAACCCGAGTTGGACGACGAGCCGGAACCCGAGGAGTCTCCGCCGGACGAGGAACCCTCCGACTTCGGCGACTTCGCCGCGCCGCTCTTGCCCTCGCTGCCGGAGGCCCGGGAGTCGGTGCGGTAGAAGCCGGAGCCCTTGAACACGACCCCGACCGAGTTGAAGACCTTGCGCAGCCGCCCCTCGCACGCGGGGCACTCGGTCAGCGGCTCGTCGGAGAACGACTGCACCGCCTCGAGCTGGTGGCCGCACGCGGTGCAGGCGTACTGGTACGTGGGCACGTTCTCCTCCGGATCTGGTACGGCCGGTTGGCACTCGACGTATTCGAGTGCCAATGGTGCGTCATCGGACCCGGATTCGTCCAGCGGACGTGATCGTCCTCCGTCCACCGGGCGTCCCCGGACCGCAGCGTCAACCCGCCGGATGATCAACGGAGGTCGGTGCCGGAAGCGCGAGGAGCCCGTCCGACGGGGTGAGCGCGGCACCCACCGGTCGATCGTGCGGCCGGGCGGGCAGCGCCGGGAGCAGTTCGCCGTCGTGCAGCAGCGCCACGGTCAGGGTGGCCGCCGGCACCCGGGCCAGGGCCCGGTCGTAGGAGCCGCCGCCCCGCCCCAGCCGCAGGCCGCGCCGGTCCACCGCCACCGCGGGCACCACCACCAGGGTGGCTCCGACGATCGCCGTCCGGCCGAGCCGGGGGCCGTCCGGCTCGCGCATGCCCCGGCCGGCGGCGACCAGGGTGCCCGGCCCGGCGTAGGCGGCCCAGTCCAGGTCGAGGTCGTCGCACAGCACCGGCAGCAGCAGTTCCGCCCCGGCCGGCAGGGCAGCCCGCAGCACGTCGGGCAGGTCGGGACCGCCCGGCTCGGAGCCGACCGGCACGTACCCGGTCATCCGGGCCGGCCGCAGCCGGCGTACCAGCGCGGTCAGCTCGGCCTGGACGCGCGCCGCGGCGGCGGCCCGCCGGGGTGCGGTGAGCGCCCGACGGCGGGCGAGCAGCGCGACCCGCGTCTCGCGTTTCGCCGCGTGGACGGCTTCCGCTTCATCAGAAAAATCGGGCACGCAACACTCCTGACGCAACGCTGTCAACACGGTTGCTCTGTGTCAGCATCGCAGGAACGGGCCTGGAACTTCCGGGGGGACAGCGTTGACGCTACGCGGGCGGTTGACGGCGGCCTTCCTCACGGTGGTGCTCGGCCCGGTGCTGCTCGGCGCGGTCTTCGTCGGCACCACGCTGTCGACGGTGGACCGCAGCCGGTCCACCGAGCGCCTCGGCCTGGCCGCGTCCGCCGTGCGTACCTCGATCGACGCGCTCTGCCAGCAGTTGCGGGCCGCCGCCGACGCGGTGGCCCTGCGCCCCGACCCGGCGACCCGGGCGGGCACGGCCGGTCAGGTGGTCAGCCGGGGCCTGGCCGCCGCCGTGCTGGTCACCGACGTTGCCGGCAGCACCACGTACGCCACCCCGGGCGGACCGGCGACCCCCTGGCAGGACTGCACGGGGACGGCCCGCAGCGGCGGACCGGTGCGGGCGCTGAGCGCCCGGGTGGACCTGCGTGACCCGGCCGGCACGCCGCTCGGCACAGTGGCCGCCGCCGAGGTGGTCGACCCGGCGTTCGTGGCCCGACTGGCCGCCGCGACCGGCGTCGCGGTCACCCTGCTCGACGACACCGACGGCCCCGACCGGATCACCCACACCACCGAGACCCGTCGGGTACGCGAGGCGGTGCTCGCCGCCGCCGGCTCCCTCGACGGCGACCGGGTCACCGCGACCCCCGACGGCCGGTACGTCAGGCGGCTCGGGCCGGCCCCCGGGCAGCCGCTGCCGCTGGTGCTCTCCGTCGCCGGTGAACGACCGTCGGGCCTGCCGGCCGCGCTGGTCGGGGCGGTGCTGCTGGCCGCCGTGCTGGCCGTGCTGACCGCGTGGCGACTGGCCCGGGTCACCACCCGGCCGCTGGTGGAGCTGGCCGGGGCGGTGGACCGGGTGGCCCAGGGTGACCTGACCACCCGGGTGCCGGTGCGCAGCCGGGACGAGATCGGCCGGCTCGCCGCCGCGTTCAACCGGATGATCCGGGAGACCGCCGGGTACGTGACCGCGCTGACCAGCAGCCGGGACCAGTTGCGTGGGCATCTCGGGGTGCTCGGGGACACCCTGGCCAGCACCCACGACCTGCAACGCATCCTGCGGGTGATCCTGCACAGCGCCATCGCGGCGACCGGGGCGCGGGCCGGGGCGGTGCTGCTGCGCGACGACGCGGCGACGCTCGTCGGGCGGTGCGCGGAGGGGCTGGCCGGGCGTTGCCCGGCGGGCACCGAGCCGGAGGAGCTGCGGGTGCCGGTCGGCGCGGGGGTGGTCGGTGCGGTCGCCGCCACGGGCGAACCGCAGCGGGGCCGGGTGTCGCCCGGGGCGACGCCGCCCGGCGAACCGTGGTGCGAGACGTACGTGGCGGTGCCGTTCACCGCACCCGGCGGGGACGCCACCGGTCGGGAGCCGGCGGTCGGCGTGCTGGTCCTCTACGACCGGCTGGGCGGCGACGAGTTCGACGACGACGACCTGGCCACCCTGCGGACCTTCGCCGGGCACGCGGCGGTGGCGGTGGAGAACGTCCGGGTGCACGAGGAGGCGCAGCGGCTGTCGCTGACCGACCCGTTGACCGGGCTGTGGAACTACCGCTACCTGCGTGAGTCGTTGCGTCGGGAGGTGGAGCGGGCCAGCCGGTTCGGTCGGATGCTCAGCATCCTCGTTCTCGACCTGGCCCGCTTCAAGACCGTCAACGACAGTTACGGACACGCCGCCGGGGACGCGGTGCTCGCCGAGTTCGCCCGCCGGGTGCGGGGCGAGATCCGCGTGGTGGATCTCGCCTTCCGGCAGGGCGGCGAGGAGTGCGTGGTGCTGCTGCCGGAGACCGACGCCCGGGGCGCGGCGACCGTGGCCGAGCGGTTGGGCGCGGCGGTGCGGGACACCCCGGTCGTGGTGCCGGGCCATGCGGGCGGCCCGACGACGATCGCGGTGTCGGTCTCCATCGGCATCGCCGTCTATCCCGACCACGCCAGCACCGGTGTGGAGGTGCTGGACGCCGCCGACGAGGCGTTGTACGCGGCCAAGGGCGCCGGCCGCGACGGCTACCGGGTGGCGACCGCGCGGCCCCGACCGACGCCGGTCGGGGACGGTGCGGTCGAGGAGATCGTCGTACCGGCGGGGGCGACCAGCCCGGCCGACGGCCTGCCCCGCGCCGGCCCTCCCACCCCCCCGCCACCCACCGACCCCCCCGCCAACCTAGATCCCAACCCCCCCCGGCCCCCCGCCCCCCCGGGACCCCTCGACCACCAGGCGACCCGGCG
>NZ_JBMDWU010000402.1:0-4871 GCF_048594385.1 Micromonospora sp.
CCGGCCGGATCAAGGTGCCCTACCTGGGCGGCTACGAGCACTTCGAGCGTTCCAGCGACCACGACGGCCTCATCGACGACGCCTCGCGGGTGGTGGTCTTCCACTGGACCATGCGGACGAAGATCGCCGAATGACGGATACGACGGGCGGGGCGCCGGTGGTCGGCGCCCCGCCCGTCGTGGTGTCCGTACCCGGTACGACCGGCGGGTCGCCGGGGACCGCGCGGCGCAGCTCCGCCCCGATCAGCTTGATCACGTCGGCGGCGTGGTCGTTGAGGTAGAAGTGTCCGCCCGGGTAGACCCGGACGTCACACTCCGCGGTGGTGTGCCGGGCCCAGTCGTGCGCCTCGTCCACCGTGGTCATCGGGTCCGCGTCCCCGGTCAGCACGGTGATCGGGGCGTCCAGGCGCTGGTCCGGGTCGGTCCGGTAGGTCTCCACCGCCTTGTAGTCGCCGCGCACCGCGGGCAGGATCATCGGCAGCAGCTCCGGGTCACCCAACACCCTCGGGTCCGAACCGCTGAGCCGGGCCAACTCCCGCAGCACCCCGGCGTCGTCGCGGGTGTGCACGTAACGCTCGTCGCGGACCCTCGACGGCGCCCGGCGACCGGAGGCGAACAGGCGCACCGGCGGCTGACCCGTCCGCGTCTGCAACCGCAGCCCCACCTCGTAGGCGAGCACGGCACCCATGCTGTGCCCGAAGAGCGCCACCGGCCGGTCCAGCCACGGCCGCAGCGCCTCGAACACCCCGTCGGCCAGGTCGGCGACGGAATCCAGCACCGGCTCGTGCCGGCGGTCCTGCCGACCCGGGTACTGGATCGCCAGCACCTCCACCGTGGGCGAGAGGGCCCGGGAGACCGGGAACAGGTAGCTGGCCGAGCCGCCGGCGTGTGGCAGCGCCACCAGCCGGATCGCGCTGGTCGGCGACGGATGGAACCGCCGTACCCAGAGGTCGTTCTCGAGCGTTGCCGTCATCACTGGTCCCCTACCGGATCGGCGCTGCGGGTGCGCCCCACAGCAGGACGTTCTCCAGCGGGCCACCCCCGTGCCGACGCCCCGGCCGGCCCGCCGGATGCGGTGTCGCGCCGGTGCCCTCGGGTGGGTCCGGTGCCCGCAGTCGAAGCGAGCGTAGGAACGCTCGAAACGCCGGAACAACCCCTAAGCAGCGCTCGTCCCCCCTAGGCCCGGCACCGCCACGGACGACGGTGGCGTCCCCGCCCACCGCGGGAACGCCACCGTCAGGACAGTACGGTCAGGCCACCGGATGTGCCGGCCGGGCCGGCGGGGTGGTCGACTCAGGCCCGATCCGGACCACCGGCGAACCGGTGTCGAGGTGTCCGCCCGACGCGGCCTGCGCCGCGTGGGTCGCCGGGTCGCCGCCCGTGCCCGCCCCGTCCGGGTCGGCGGCGGCGTCCGGGTCGACCGACGGGGTGTCGTCGGCACCGGCGGGGCCGCCTGACGGATCCTGGCCGGGCACCGAGGCCCCGACGTTACGCAGCAGCACGGCGGCCAGGACCGCCGTCACCACCAGGATGCCGGCCGCGGCGAGCGCGGCGACCCGCAGCTCGTCGGCGAAGGCGGCCCGGGCCAGCGTGACCAGCGTGTCCGCCGCGGTGGCGGAGAGCGTACGGCTCTCCTCGACCGCGCCGCCCAGGGTCTCCCGGGCGGTCGCCCACGAGTCGGCCGGGACGCCCTCGGGGGCCCCACCGGAGAGCTGCTGCCGGTAGACGTACGTGCCGATGCTGCCGAGGATCGCCACACCGAGCGCCGCGCCGAACTGACTGCCGGTCTCGGAGAGCCCGGCCGCCGCGCCGGCCCGCTCCGGCGGCGCGGTGGAGACGATCAGCTCGGCGCTGAGCGTCAGCACCATCGCGATGCCGCCCGTCATCAGCGCCTGGCCCACCACCACCAGGGCCAGCCCCGAGTCGTCGCCGACCTGGGCGAGCACCAGGCAGCCGGCGGCACCCACCAGCAGGCCCCCGGCGGCGACGTAGGCCCGCCGGAAGCGCTGCGCCAGCATCGGCGCGAGCACCGCCGCGCCGATGCCCGCCGCACCGGCGGCCGGCAGCGACCACAGGCCGGCGGTGAACGGCCGCAGCCCGAGCACCAGCTGGAGGTACTGGCTGATGAAGAACATGAAGCCGACCAGCGCGAAGTTGGCGAGCACGTTCATCACCACGGCCGCGCTGAATGCGGGGGCGCGGAACAGCCGGACGTCGATCACCGGATCGGCGAGCCGGCGCTGACGCAGGACGAACACGGTCAGGAAGAGCAACCCGGCGAGCACACCGGCCACCGGCGGCCAGGTCATGCCGTCCTCGGCGAACTGCTTGATGCCCCAGATCATCGGTAGCACGGCGACGAACGCCAGCACCGTGCTGAGCAGGTCGAGCCGGCCGGCGGCGGGGTTGCGGAACTCGGGCAGCAGCAACGGGGCCAGGATCAGCAGGAGCAGCATGATCGGCACGTTGATCTCGAAGACGGTGCCCCAGGAGAAGTACTGCAACAGCGCCCCGCCGGCCACCAGGCCGATGACGCCACCGGCGGAGAAGCCGGCCGCCCACATGCCGATCGCGGCCCGGCGTTCGTTCTCGTCGTGGAACATGTTGCGGATCAACGACATGGTCGACGGCATGAGGGTCGCACCGGCGGCACCCATCACCGCCCGGGTCCCGATCAGCATGCCGGGACTGGTGGAGAGGGCCGTGGCCACGGATGCGGCACCGAACACCGCCGCGCCGATCATCAGCAGCCGGCGGCGCCCGATCCGGTCCCCCAGGGTCCCCATCGGAATCAGCAGGCCGGCCAGCACGAAGGCGTAGACGTCCGTGATCCAGAGGAGCTGACTGCTGGTCGGCTCAAGGTCCGCCGTGATGAACGGCAGAGCGTACGACAGCACGGTCATGTCCATGCTGATGATCAGTGTCACCATGACGAGTACCGCGAGGCCGATCCACTCGCGACGGCCGGCCTTTGCCTGCGCTGTAGCCATGGCCGAAAGCTACCACCGGATTTAGACGCTCGTATACATCCGGTGGATGAATTAGGGGGTGGTTCCGAGTAGGGTGGCGCCGTGGGTCATCGGGAACGCCTGCTGGCAGGGGCCAGGGTCTGCCTCTACGAGCGCGGCTACACACGCACCACCGCCCGTGACATCGTCGCCGCGTCGGACACGAATCTGGCGTCGATCGGGTACCACTTCGGCTCCAAGGAGGCGCTGCTGACCGCCGCCCTGGTGCAGGCGTTCGAGGAGTGGGGTGTCGAGATCGACCGGGTGCTGCGCGACGGCACCCAACCCGACCTGATGGACCGGCTGGAGACCATGTGGACCGGCCTGGTGGAGTCGTTCGGCACGCACCGGCCGCTCTGGGTCGCCGGGATCGAGGCGTTCGCGCTGGCCGAGCACCTGCCGGTGCTGCGGGAGCAGCTCGCCGAGACGTACACCCGGGCCCGCCCGGCGCTGGCCACCTTCGTGATCCGCAACGGTGGTGAGCACGTCCCCGAGGAGACCCGCAAGGCCGTCGGCTCGTTCCTGCTGGCGCTGATGACCGGCCTGACGGTGCAGCGGCTGCTCGACCCCGAGGCCGCCCCCTCCGGCAGGGACCTCGCCGAGGCGCTGCGGGTGATCGTCGGTGCGGTCAACGAGTCCGGTGACCCCGGACGCCCGTCCACCGACGCCTGACCGCCGCCCGCCGGGCCGCGTCCCGGCCGACCCGACAGGGGTACGACCCGACGCGGCCCGCGTACAGGGGGTCGGGATAGGGGTCGGGGCGACACCGCCGCCGGCCGGACCCACCGGGCCGGTCACTCCACCCGGACCAGACCGGCACGGAGCATGTCCTCCAGCCAGACGTCGAAGTCGCGCCGGGTGACCGCCGGATCGGCCGACCACTGCCGGGCCAGCACACCGGCCGCCCGCTCCAACGAGCCGCCCTGCTGCTGCAACGCGATCCACATCGCGGCGGCGGTCGCCCCGAACCGGTATCGCAGCCCGCTCCGTTCGGAGATCAGCTCAAGCTGCCCGTTCCGGGTGACCTTGGCGACGATGCCCTGTTCGAGTCGCACCCGCATCCTCCCTGCCTCTCCCCGTGTCCACCCTGGTGGCACCCTGCGGCGAACCGTGACGTCCACCAGGCCCGGTCACTACCGTATGAGGTCGGACGGTGACACGGTACGGCCATGGACCCACGTCGAAGGTGGACAAAAGCCCACCCGTACGCGGGAGGAAGCCCGAGGTCCGCCGGTCACCCGTGGGGGGCGACGGACCTCGGGCCTCCTCGGAAGAGGGTCAGTCGGACGCCTCCAACTCGTCGTCGAGGATGTCGAACAACTCGTCCGCGGTGACCGACGTCAGGTCCCGGGCGTCCGACGTCACCTCGGCCGCCCCGTACGCCGCGTTCCACCGGGACATCAGCGCCTGGAGCCGGACGGTGATCCGGCCCCGCTCCGCCTCGTCCGGCACGGTGCCGTCCAGCAGCGTCTCCCACCGGGCCAGCTCCGCCTCCAGCGACGGTGCGCCCGGCAGGTCACCGGCCAGCTCGGACCGGACGAACCGGGCCACCGCCGCCGGGCTGGGGTGGTCGTAGATGAGCGTCGCCGGCAACCGCAGCCCGGTCGCCGCACCGAGGCTGTTGCGGAACTCCACGGCCGCGAGGGAGTCGAAGCCCAACTCCAGGAAGCCCTTGTCCACGTCCAGCAGGTGCGGGCGGTCGTGCCCCAGCACCTCGGCCGCGCGGGCCCGGACCAGCTCGGTCACGGTCCGGTCGGCGTCGTCCGGCGACAGCCCCGCCAGCCGGTCGGCCAGCGGCTTCTCCCCCGCCACCGGGCCGGCCGCCCCGGCCGCCGCCCGCCGGGCGGGCGCCCGGACCAGGCCG
>NZ_JBMDWU010000403.1:0-6234 GCF_048594385.1 Micromonospora sp.
CAAGCGCCCCAACTCCTGAGCCGTTCCGGCGGGCCACCGCCGCGACGTCAGGTCCGGCTCCGCGCCGGACACACCGGTGGCCCGGGTCGACTCGACCCCGGCCCCCGGCCTGTTTTCGGATCGTCCACGGCGGGTCCGCCGTGCGGTGTCACTCGGCCAGTTCGCGGGACTCGCTGGCCTCGAAGACCACCAGCTCGGTGAGGCGTACCCGCAGCCGCTCGCGCAGCTCGTCGGGGGCGGTCTCGTTGCCGCAGCACCGCGCCACCAGCGCCCGCACCTCCTGCTCGATGCCGTACTCGCGCAGGCAGGGCCCGCACTCGTCCAGGTGGTAGCGGATCAGCGAACGGCGCTCCTCGGCGCACTCCAGGTCGAGGTAGAGGTAGACCTCCGCGAGCACTTCCCGGCAGTCCGTCTCGTGCGGCTCTCCACAGCTCACGTCACACCTCCCGACCGGCAGTGGCGGTGGTCGAACCCTTCGCGGGCTGCGCGGCGCTGAAGCCGCGCTCCGCGGCGTACCGCTCCAGCAGCTTGCGCAGGTTACGACGCCCGCGGTGCAACCGGGACATCACGGTGCCGATCGGCGTACCCATGATGTCGGCGACCTCCTTGTACGAGAAGCCCTCGACATCGGTCAGGTAGACCGCCAGGCGGAACTCCTCCGGCAGCTGCTGGAGGGCCTCCTTGACGTCGGTGTCCGGCAGCCGGTCCAGCGCCTCGGTCTCGGCCGACCGCAACCCGCTGGAGGTGTGCGACTCGGCCTCGGCGAGCTGCCAGTCGGTGATCTCCTCGGTGGGCGCCTGGATGGGCTGGCGCTGCCGCTTGCGGTAGGAGTTGATGTAGGTGTTGGTCAGGATCCGGTAGAGCCAGGCCTTCAGGTTGGTGCCCTGCTCGAACTGGTGGAAGGCCGCGTACGCCTTCAGGTACGTCTCCTGGACCAGGTCCTCGGCGTCGGCCGGGTTACGCGTCATCCGCAGCCCGGCGGCGTAGAGCTGATCGACGAAGGGCATCGCGTCCCGCTCGAAGCGGGCCCTGCGCTCGTCCGTCTTCTCGGTGGTCAACCGCACATCCCCTCGCGTCGGATGCTGTCCCGCCGAGAATACGCGGACGGACCGGTCCGCAGCTTCCGTTCTGCCGGGTGTGCCCGTGCTCACCACCCGGGGGCCGGTCCCCACCGCCGGCCAGTCCGGACCGTCGAGCAGCCGTCTGAGCTGCCGCGCGTCCCGATCGTCCCGCTCCCGGCTCCGTGTCTCGGTCGGCACCGGTCACCCCCCTCGCCAGATTCCTCGTCCGGGAGTCGTAACACCCGACCGCCGGCCGCACATTCCGCCGGCCCCGCTCCTGGTCCCGGCCCGCCCGGTCGGCTACCGGAGGACTGGGACCAGGAAGGGCCTGGGAGGGACGGTCCCGACCACCCGAACCGGAAGGTCGGCACCACCGGATGCAACGAGGGGTCCGGCGGGGCGGAAACGGGTGGTCAGCACGGCGAACCGGCCCCGCGCCGCCGGTCGCCGCTGCGGTCAGTGGGCCCACCGGTACGTACGCAGCCAGGTGAGCACCGCGGCGGCCACCCCGGCCGGGTCCCGGCGCAGGTCGTGACGTTCGCCACGACGCACCACCACCTGCACCGCCCCGGCGGCGTCGGGCAGCCCGAACGGGTCCCGGTCGCCGTTGACCACCAGCGTGGGCAGGCCGGTGGCCAGCTCGTCGGCCCGGGAGCGCTCCGGGCGGCCGGGCGGGTGCAGCGGAAAGGCCAGCGCGACGACCCCGACCGCCCCCACCGGGCCGGCCGTCCGGCAGGCCACCCGGGCGCCGCTGGACCGGCCGCCGACCAGCAGCGGCAGGTCGGGATGCCGGCGGCGCAGCACGGCCAGCACCGCCGTCCACGCCTCGTCCAGGTGCCCCGCCGGGGCCGGTGCCCGGCGGCCGGCCACCCGGTAGGGCTGGGTCACCCGGGCCACCAGCACCCCGGCGTCGCGGGCGGCGTCACGGACGGCCAGCAGGTCCGGCGCGTCCACCGCGCCGCCGGCCCCGGGGCCGAGCACGAGCAGGGACGTCGGCGGCCCGGCCGGACGATCGGTGTCGACCCGGGCCGGGCCGCGCGGTGTGTCGAGCTGTGTGGAGCGGGACATCCGGTCATTCTGCGCCGTGGCCGGCGGGATGATCAGCTCAACGGCACCAGGGTGAGCAACTGGTCGCGGACCGGTGGACCGGCGTCGCCGGCCGCGCCGGAATCGGAGCCGACCTCGCCCCGCCAGGCGACCAGCATGGCCCGGCGCTCGCGGGGCGTGGTGCCGCCCCACACGCCGTGGGTGTCGCCCACCTCCAGCGCCCAGGCCAGGCAGGAACCCTGCACGTCGCAGCTGCGGCAGAGCGACACCGCCGCGTCGGCTGGTTCGTTGGGTGCCGGAAAGAACGTCTCCGGATCCACGCTCTGACAGGTTCCTCTGGTCCGCCAGGCATCGTCGGAACGGCGGTCCCGCAACGCACGCAGCAGTCGCGGATCCCGTCGTGCGGCGGCCACCTCGTGCGGTCGGGGCATACGCGCCCGGGTCATCACACCCACCTCCCCCGTGGGACCGGCAAGATCGACGGGCGTCGTTCGCACTGCGCGAGGACGCTCCCAGTGCCAGCGCTGTGTTGTATCGCACCGTCGGCTACGGAGACAAGGGGTGTGCCGGAAAGATGGCAGAAAATCCGAGCGACATTTCACCGATAAACCTGGCAATTCGTACGCGCCAATGTCATCTATCGCGATCAGAACAGTGCGTCGGTCCCGTGGGAGCGTTCCCGGTCCAGCGCCACCCGGGCGGTCAACTCCGGGCCGTCGTTGCGCACGTCGCCCACCGCCGTACCGACCGGGCGGATCTCCAGCCCGGCGAGCCAGTCCGCCGACGGCGGGACCAGCAACGCCGCCGGATCGTCGGCCGGGGCCAGCCAGTCCGCCCACCGGTCGGGCGGCAGCAGCAGCGGCATCCGGTCGTGCACCTCGGCCAGCTCGCCCACCGCCGCCGTGGTGAGCACGCTGAACGTGAGCGTCGCCTCCCAGCGGGACCAGATCCCCGCCAACGCCAGCACCGAGCCGTCCCGCGGGGTCATGAAGTACGGCTGCTTGCCGCCGCCGGCCCGGCGCACCCACTCGTACCAGCCGTCGGCCGGGACCAGGCAGCGGCGACGGGCGAACGGCAGGGCGTACGCCCGGCTGGTGGCGACCGTCTCGGCCCGCGCGTTGATCATGCGGGCGGCCCCGGCGGCCGACTTCGCCCAGTGCGGCACCAGCCCCCAGCGGCCCACCGAGAGCGCCCGCCCCCGCTCCGGATCGACCCGCACCACCGGCACCCGGTCGGTCGGCGCGACGTTGTGGTCCGGCCGGACCCCGCCGTCGGTGTCGTCGTACGACTCGAAGACGGCGCTCAGGTCCCCGGAACTCCGGGTCGTCGCGTACCTGCCGCACATGGCGCCAACGCTAGCCCCCCGCGCCGCCATCGGCTGTCCCGCCCACCGGGAGTCAGCCCGACGGTAGTCTCGAAATCGCCGTCGAGTTGGCAGAATGTGACCGTGGGAAACCTGACCGCCACCCGTCCGCAACAGCCCTGGGCCGCACCGACCGCCACCGCCCCGGTCACCGCCGCCCTGCGCCTACCCGGCTCCAAGTCGATGACCGCACGCGCCCTGGTGCTCAGCGCACTGGCCGGTGGCCCGTCGACACTGCACGGGCCGCTGCGCGCCCGCGACACCGAACTCATGGCGGGCGGGCTGCGGGCGATGGGTGCCCACGTCTCGGTCTCCGACGACGACCGCTGGCTGGTCCGGCCGCACCGGCTGGTCGGCCCGGCCCACGTCGACGTCGGGCTCGCCGGCACGGTGATGCGGTTCGTCCCGCCGGTCGCCGGCCTCACCGATGGGCGGGTCACCTTCGACGGCGACCCGCAGGCCCGGGTCCGGCCGCTGGGCCCGCTGATCGGCGCGCTGCGCTCACTCGGCGTCCGGATCGACGCGCCGGAGACCGGCAGCCTGCCCCTGGTGGTGCAGGGCGTCGGTCGGGTCACCGGCGGCGAGGTGGTGATCGACGCCTCCGCCTCCAGCCAGCTCGTCTCCGGCCTGCTGCTCGCCGGGGCACGTTTCGACCGGGGCGTGGTGGTCCGGCACCAGGGCCCGCCGGTGCCGTCCGCGCCGCACCTGCGGATGACCGTGCAGATGCTGCGGGCCGCCGGGGCGGCCGTCGACGACACCGTCGACGACGTCTGGGTGGTCGAGCCGGGGCCGCTCGCCGGCCGGGGCTGGGAGATCGAACCGGACCTCTCCGGCGCGGTCCCGTTCTTCGCCGCCGCCCTGGTCACCGGCGGTGAGGTGACCCTGCAGGGGTGGCCGCACAACAGCGTCCAGCCGGTCGAACAGCTCCGCTCGCTGCTGGACCGGATGGGTGGCGAGGTCACCCTGACCACCACCGGGCTGACCGTACGGGGCACCGGCACCGTGCACGGCCTGACCGCCGACCTGTCCGACGTCAGCGAGTTGACCCCGGCACTGACCGCGCTCGCCATGCTGGCCGACTCGCCGTCGACGTTCACCGGCATCGGGCACATCCGTGGGCACGAGACCGACCGGATCGCCGCGCTGGCCCGGGAGTTCACCGGGCTCGGCGCCGACCTGACCGAAACCGCCGACGGGCTGGAGATCCGGCCCCGACCGCTGCGCGGGGGTGCCTTCCGCACCTACGCCGACCACCGGATGGCGCACGCCGCCGCGGTGGCCGGGCTCGCCGTCCCGGGCATCGAGGTGGACGACGTGGCGTGCACCTCGAAGACCATGCCGGAGTTCCCGGCACTATGGTCGGCGATGGTGACCGGCAAGAGCTGACGGCGGAGGGGGCAGGTCCTGGCGACCAAGCGACGGGAGTACGACGAGGACGACGTACGGGTGCGCCCCGGCCGGTCCTCACGTCCGCGTACCCGGACCCGCCCCCGGCACGACGACGCGGTCGACGGGTTCGTCATCGCCGTCGACCGGGGCCGGTACACCTGTGTGCTCCCCGACGCCCCCGACGGCGCCGCGATCACCGCCATGCGGGCCCGCGAACTGGGCCGCAAGTCGGTGGTGGTCGGCGACCGGGTGAGCCTCGTCGGCGACGTCTCCGGTGCGGACGGGGCGCTGGCCCGGATCGTCCGGATCGCCGAACGGCGCTCGGTGCTGCGGCGCACCGCCGACGACGACGAGAACACCGCCGAGGGACGGCTGGAACGGGTGGTGGTCGCCAACGCCGACCAACTGGTGATCGTCAGCGCGCTGGCCGACCCACCACCCCGGACCGGCTTCATCGACCGTTGTCTGGTCGCCGCGTACGACGCCGACATCGAGCCGCTGCTCTGCCTGACCAAGGCCGACCTGGCCGGCCCGGAGCAGGTCGTCGGCTACTACACCGAGCTGGAACTGCCGTACGTGCTCATCCGGCCCGACTCCGACCTCGACGCGCTGCGCGCCCTGCTCGCCGGCCGGGTGTCGGTGCTGGTGGGGCACTCCGGGGTGGGCAAGTCGACACTTGTCAACCGGCTGGTACCGGACGCGCTGCGGGCGGTCGGCGTGGTCAGCGCCATCGGCCGGGGCCGGCACACCTCCACCAGCGCGGTGGCGCTACGGCTCCCGCGTACCCCGGACGGCGACGGTGACCCGGGCTGGATCGTGGACACCCCGGGCATCCGCAGCTTCGGGCTGGCCCACGTCTCGGCCGAGAGCCTGCTGCACGGGTTCCCCGACCTGGTGGAGGGGACGGTGGACTGCCCACCCAACTGTCCGCACACCCCGGACGAGGCGGACTGTGCCCTGGACGCCTGGGTGGCCGCCGGCAAGGCCGATCCGCGCCGGCTGGCCTCGTACCGTCGGCTGCTGGCCTCCCGGGCCGGCGAGGGCGACGCCCGCGAGGTGGAACGCAACCCCGGCGACCCCCTCGCCGGCTCCTGACCCACCCACCCCTGTCCCCCGCCCCACGCACCCCACCCCGGCTCCGCCCGCAGCCCCAGCCCCGCGCCGGTTCCGCCCCAGCCCTCCGTGCCCGTCGCCCCGGCCCGGTCTCACCACCACCGCCCCGCCGCCCTCGGCCCGGTCTCACAGCCCTCACTACCCCGGCCGCACCGCTCGGTGATCAAGAGGTTTGCGTCAAGTGATCAAGAGGTTTGCGTCAATCTGGATCTCCGTCATGACGCAAACCTCTTGATCACGCCAAGCGGGGTGGGGTGGGGT
>NZ_JBMDWU010000404.1:0-3323 GCF_048594385.1 Micromonospora sp.
CGGAGCCGCCCGGCGCGATCTACGAGGGCCTTCCTGCCCACCTGTCCACCGACCTGGACCCCGAGACACGACTGCGGCTGCGATACCTGGGCTGGCTGCGCGGCGACGCCCCCGACTACGTCACCTGGATACGCGGCGACCAGGATCCCATCACCGAGTTGGCCCGCAGCTTGACGGCCGAGGTGTACCTGCCCGTGCTGGCCGGTCTGGGCTATGACAGGGCCGGCCTGCGTCGGCACGCGGTCGCGCGTCTGCTGATGGAGCGGACGGTCAGCCTACTGCTCGCCGACGGCGTCCTCACCTGTGGCCCGCGCGACCTGCGCCGGGTGTGCTGGCGCGGGAACAATCTGCGCCTCGCGGCCGCCGCCCGTCCGGGCGGTGACTGACTGATGAGCGGTGTGTTGGTGGTGACCGGTGGCTCCTCCGGCATCGGCCTGGCCGTGGCGCAACGTGCCGCCCGTACCGGCGTGTCGATCTCGCTCGACCTCGTGCCGCCGCCGACCGGGTCACCGGTGCACCACATCCACTGCGACGTGCGCGACGAGAACAGCGTGTCAGACGCAGCCCGGACGGTCAGCGGCCGGTTCGGATGCCTGAACGGTCTGCTCATCAACGCCGGGGTGCTGGAGCAACCTGCGGATGTGGCGCGGCTGCGGGTTGGCGCCTGGCGTGATGTCCTCGACACCAACCTGACCGGAGCGTTCCTTACCGCAAAGCACTTCGTCGATGACCTGCGGGCCAGCCGCGGCGCGATGGTGCTGACCGCCTCGATCGTTGCCGAGCGCGGCTCGCCCGGGCATCTGGCCTACGCTGCGGCGAAGGCGGGCGTCGTCGCGCTCACCCGTTCGTTGGCCGTCGCACTCGCTCGTGACGGAGTACGGGTCAACGCGATCAGCCCCGGCTCGGTTGTCGGAACCAAGCTACTCGGTCACTCGCTGTCCACGGCAGACCTCGTCGGACTCGCCGCGACCATCCCCGCCCGCAGGCCGGCCACACCGACCGACATCGCACGGGCCGTCGAGTTCCTGCTGTCGCCAGCCGCTGTACACATCACCGGTGAGGTGCTGACCGTCGACGGCGGGGAGCGGTACGCACGCCCGGGCGCGGCCCGGCAGCACAACGAGGAGGTTGACGATGCCGGTGGTGGAACTCGATAGCGTCAGCAAGCGCTACGGCGACACCGGGGCGCTCGAGCCGGTGTCGCTCACCGTTGCTCTCGGGCAGGTCGTGGTGTTGGTTGGCCCGAACGGCGCCGGGAAGACCACCCTGGTCCGCATCGCGTGCGCCCTGCTCGGCGCCGACAGCGGCACGGTGCGGGTGGCCGGGGTGGACGCCCGCAGCCGTCCCGCCGCAGCCCGGCACCACGTTGCTTTCGTGCCACAGGGGGCCGCGCCCGATCTCAACCTCAGCCCGTATGAGCACGTCTACTTCTACCTGCTCGCCCGGGACGTGCCGCGTAGGCAGGCGCGTCAGCGAAGCCTCGAGGTGCTGGAGGCACTCGACCTCACCGGGTGCCGGGACCGTCTGGTCCACACGCTGTCCGGGGGGTACCAGCGGCGGGTTCTGATCGCGATGTGCATGGCCGCGCGTCCCCGGGTCCTGGTGCTCGACGAGCCGACGACGGCGCTCGACCCGGAGATCCGACGCCAGACCTGGCGGCAGCTCGACGAGCTGCGGCCGGACAGCGCGATCCTGGTCACCACGCATGACATGGCCGAGGCGGAGGTGATCGCCGATCGCATCGTTCTCCTGTCCACTGGCCGGGTGGTCGCGGCCGACACGACCAAACGGCTGATCGCGCGCCTACCGATGGACCGGAAGGTCGTGGTGGACGCTGCGGCTGAGCAGCTCTCGGCGCTGTGGCCGGAGGTACGGGTGGAGCGCTTGGCCGGGCGCAGCGTTCTACTCCCCTCTGGTCCCGGTGAACTGAAGGAGTGGGTGAACCGGTTGACCGGCGCGAGGATGCCCTTCGCGGTCGAGCCGTGCCGTCTGGAAGACGTCTACTTCCGACTGCTGGTCGGCGCGCCCGACAACGCCGACCAGCAGTAGCCCTCAACCGTCCGAGAGCGCGGCGAAGGCGTCGACGATGCCGTGCCCGTAGAAGCCGTTGAACTGCCTGCCACCGACGCACAGCGCATCGAACTCGGGGCCCTGCGGGTAGGACACCAGCCGAGGCTGGGGGCACGAGCGCTCGGCCGCGCTTGTGGTGAGGATGCGCTCCACGTGGTCAGGATCCATGGTGATCGTGCCGGGACGACGGGGGTCCGGGTGCCCGTAACGGCTGACGATCAGCGCAGCGACGCCGGCTGCGTACGGTGCGGCCATGGATGTGCCGGCCTGGTAGGCCGCGTACCCGCAGTCACCGCCCTGCGTGCAGTACCTCAGCACCAACTCACTCGCCTGGGGTTTGACCGTGCCGTCGGGCTCCAGCAGGCCGACCTCGCGGAGCACCTTCTCGGGAAAGGTGGACAGGACCAGGTTGCCGTAGCTGCCGTGGCCCCCCGTCCCGGTGGGGTCGTCGAGCCAGCCGCCGGGGGCGGTGACCGAGATCCGTTCACCACCGTAGTTGGCGTATTCGGGTTTGGCTTTGGACGGACCAACCGCGCCGACGCCGATAACGTGCGGGCCCTCGACCGGAAGGCTCCAACAGGTGGCGTTGTCGATCTGCCGCTCGTAGGCGCCCCCGGCCGGGTAGTCGGGGCTGCGCGTGTCCACGCCGGGACGACCGAGGTCGGTGTGCTGATTGCCCAGTGAGGCGAGCAGCGTCACCCCGTTACGGTGCGCGTACCGCAATGCCCGGTTCATCGCCGTGATGACGACCCGTTGTTCGGCCTGCCGCTGGGAGGAGTCGGCCGGGTTCGACGAGCAGGTGTAGAGCCACGGATCCAGATAGAAGGACATGTTGACGACGTCGATCCCGGCCTGCGCGGCATAGGTGAGCGCGTCGACCACCGGCTTCAGGAAGAAGTAGGCGGAATCCTGACCGGCCTTCAGCTCGACGATGCTGACGCCCGGCGCCACGCCGGACAGGCCCGAGCCGTCCGCGGCCGCTCCCACGATCCCGGCGACGTGGGTTCCGTGTCCGCTGTCGTCGGTGCCGACCGGATCGTGACAATCGGCGGCCTCGCAGGGGCCGTCGATTTCGACGATGTCGGATGCGAAGTTTCGTGACCGTGGCCAGGCGAACGACGGCCGGATGTCAGGGTTGCTGGCGTCGACGCCGGTGTCGATGATCCCGACGCTCACTCGGCGGTCGCCCATGGTGACGGCTCGGGCCAGGTCGGCGCGCACCATGGTCAGACCCCAGAGCCTGGCGTCGAGGG
>NZ_JBMDWU010000405.1:0-29428 GCF_048594385.1 Micromonospora sp.
CCCCGGGGGGGGCGCGCCCCCCCCCCCCCCCCGGGGGGGCCCGCACCCGGTCGTGTCCTCACGCCGCGACGCCCAGCAACCGCTGCATCGTCGGCAGGTCCCCGCGCAGCTCGGGGGTGGGGCACCGGTGGACGATCCGGCCCCGGACCATCACCGCAGCCTCCTCGGTCACCCCGAGGGCCAGGTGCAGGTCGTGCTCCACGAGCAGCAGTGTCAGCCCCTCCCGCACCACCGCCCGCAGCGCCTCGGCCACCTCGTCGACGACGATCGGCGCCAGCCCCTCGGACGGCTCGTCCATCAGGACCAGCCGCGGGTCGGTGGCCAGGGCCCGGCCGATCACGAGCATCTGCTGCTCCCCACCGGACAGCTGGCCGGCGAGGTGCCGTCGCCGTTGCGCCAGGCGGGGGAACAGCTCGTAGACCCGCCCGGTCGGCCAGGTCCGGCCGCCGTGCCGGGTGGCCAGGGCCAGGTGCTCGTGCACCGTCAGCGTCGGCCACACCCGCCGCCCCTGCGGCACCAGCGCGACCCCGGCGCGGGCGAGCCGGTCGGCCCGCCAGCCGGTGACGTCCCGCCCGTCCAGCAGCACCCGTCCGCCGGTGGGCCGCAGCAGCCCGGCGAGGGTGGACACGAGGGTGGTCTTGCCGACCCCGTTGCGGCCCAGCAGGGCCAGCGCCTGCCCGGCGGACAGGTCGAGATCCAGCCCGTGCAGCACCTGCCCCTGCCCGTAGCCGGCGGACAGCTCACGCACCACCAGGTTCACCGTGCACCTCCTCCATCCGGCCGCCGAGGTACGCCTGCTGCACCTCGGGACTGCGCCGCACCTGCTCGGGCGTGCCGCTGCACAGCACGGTGCCGAGGTGCAGGACGCTGACCCGGGTCGCGACGTCGAAGACGACGTCCAGGTCGTGCTCGACGAACACGATCGTCACGGTGGGTGGCACGCCGCGCAGCAGCTCCACCAGCCCACCCCGTTCCTCGCCGGACATGCCGGCCGCCGGCTCGTCCAGCAGCAGCAGTTGCGGCCTCGCCGCGAGCGCCACCGCGATCTCCAGCCGCCGGCACTGGCTGTACGACAGCGCCGCCACCGGCACGTCGGCCCGGTCGTCGAGACCGACCGAGGCGAGCGCGGCGGCCACCTCGGCGCGGCGGTGCCGGTCGGTGTGCCGGGCCAGCACCCGGCCACCGGTCAGCGCCAGGCTCACGTTCTGCGCGGCGGTCAGCGACCCCAGCAGCGTCGAGTGCTGGAAGCTACGCCCGATGCCCGCGCGGGCCCGCCGGTGGACCGGCTCCCGGGTGACGTCGCGGCCCCGGTAGTGGACGGAACCGTCGGACGGGCGTTCCTGGCCGGCGATCAGCTTGAGCAGGGTGCTCTTGCCGGCGCCGTTGGGCCCGATGAGCGCGTGCCGCTCCCCGGCGGCCACCGTCAGCCGCACCCCCCGCAGGACGCTCAGCGCGCCGTACCGGTGGTGGACGTCGTGGCAGCGGAGTACGTCGATCATGACGCGGCCCTCCTCAGCCGAATGTGGGCGATCCCCGTGGGCAGCAGGTAGACGACGAGTACGAACAGCAGCCCGAGGGCCAGGGGACCGTGCCCGTCGAGGGTCGCGCCCAGCGAGTCCCGCACGACGATGACCAGGGCCGCGCCGAGGCAGGGCCCCCACCAGGAGCCGGTGCCCCCGATCACCACGGCCAGCAGGGCGAGCGCGGAGGTCTCGAAGCCGGCGTCGGCCGGGGTGACCAGCCGCTGCTGGGCGGCGAGGAGCCCGCCGGCCAGCCCGGCGACGGCACCGGCGAAGACGAACGCCCCGAGCTTGACCAGCGTGGTCCGGTATCCCAGCGCCCGCATCCGGTCCTCGCTGTCGCGGACGCCCCGCAGCACCACCCCGGTGGCGGAGGTGGACGCCAGGCGCAGGGCGAGCAGACCGACGAGGAAGAAGGCCAGCACGTACCAGTAGGTCGTCGCGGGCTGGTCGAGGACCAGGCCCGACAGCGTCGGCGCCGGTACGCCGTACAGGCCGTTGGAGCCGCCGGTGACCGACTCCCAGCTGTCGGCCGCCTGCTGGGTCAGCTCCCCGACCGCCAGGGTCAGCATGAGGAAGAAGACCCCGCTCGCCCGGACGGCGACCGCCCCGGCGACCAGCGCGACCAGGGCGGCGGCGGCCATCCCGAGCAGGAGCGCCGGCACGCCCGACGTTCCGTGCAGGGCGCTGAAGGCCGCCGCGTACGCGCCGACGCCGAAGAACGCGGCGTGCCCGAGCGACGGCAGCCCGACGACGCCGACGAGCAGGTTGAGGCTCGCCGCGAGCAACCCGAAGACGAGGATGCGGGTCAACGTCGTCGTCGCGTACGGGGCGAGGTAGAGCGGGGCGGCGGCCAGCAGCAGGGTGCCGGCGGCCACGCCCGTCGCGTTGCGGACGGCGGGACGCAGCCGGGGGCGGGTGGCCGGGTGGGTCGTGGCCAGGGATGTCATCGTCGTCCTCCCGGGGCGAGGGTGAACAGGCCGCGCGGTCGGACGACGAGCACCGCCGCGAGCGTGCCGAAGAGCAGGAAGGAGGCCAGGCCGGGCAGCACCGCCCGGCCGACGGACTCGACCTGGCCGAACAGCAGCGCGGCGATCAGCGGCCCCCGGATGGAGCCGAGCCCGCCGACCACCACGACCACCAGGGCGAGCACCAGGATGGTGGTGTCCAGCCCGGGACGGGCGTGGTAGATGGGTGCGCCGAGCAGCCCGGCGAGGGTGGCCAGCACCGAACCCAGCACGAACACCCCACCGCGGACCAGGCGCGGGTCCACCCCGACGGCGGCGACCATGTCCCGGTCGCCGACGGTGGCGCGGAACAGCGCGCCGAGCGAGGTGCGCTCCACGGTCCAGTAGACGGCGGCGGCGAGCAGGGCGGCGACCCCGACCAGGGCGAGCCGGTAGCTGGGGTAGCTCCAGCCGGCGACGGTCACGGGGCCGGCCCGGCCGCCCGCTGGTTCGGTGGCGCGGACGTCGTCGCCGAACAGCGCGGACAGCCCCACGGCGGCCACCAGGGCGATGCCGAGGGTGAGCAGCGCCTGTTCGAGGTGGGAGCGGCGGGACAGCGGCGCGGTCAGCAGGGACAGCAGGCCACCGGCGGCGGCTCCGAACACGACGACGGCGACGACCGCCCGGCCCAGCGACGGCCAGGTCTGCTGCTCACCGCCGATCCACCAGGCCAGGTAGGCGCCGGTGAGGAAGAGCGCCCCGTGGGCGAGGTTCAGCACGTCCATCATGCCGAAGATCAGGGACAGGCCGGCGGCGGTGATGAACAGCAGCAGCCCGATGGCCAGCCCGTTCACCATCGCGGTCAGCGCGATCTGCGCGGTGGGCATCGTGATGCTCCGTCCGCTGGCCCGGTCAGGCCTGCGGGTCGAGCGGACCGAGGTCCTCGACCACGCCGTTGACCGGTGCGCCGGCCCGGGTCTGCACCCGGCGCAGGTAGAAGTTCTGCCGGGGCGACTGCTCCACGAACGACCACGGGCCGCGCGGGCTGTCGGTGATGACGCCGACCGAGCCGAGCGCACCCGCGAGGCTGTCGCCGTCGACGGCCCCCGCCTGCGCGATGGCGCGGGAGAGCACCTCGGCGGCGTCCCACGCCTGCACGGCGTAGGCGGTGGGGGCGGCGTCGTAGGCGGCGCGGAACGCCTTGCCGAACGCGGTGTTGGCGGGGTTGTCCAGTTCGGAGGTGTAGTGCAGCGTCGACAGCACCCCGTCGGCCGCCGCGCCCTGCGCGGTGAGCACCCCGCCCTCGACGAGGAACCCGGAGGCGTACAGCGGGATGGTGCGGGAGAGCCCGAACTGGGCGTACTGCTTGACGAAGGCCACCGACTCGGCCCCGCCGAAGAAGCAGAAGGTGCCCTGCGCGCCGGAGGACTGGATGCGGCTGAGGAACGGCTGGTAGTCCTGGGTCTTGCCGAACGGCGGCTGGCTCTGTCCGACGATGGTGCCCCCACCGGCCCGGTACGCGTCGCTGAACCCCTTGATCGCCTCGGCGCCGGCGACGTAGTCGGGGGCGATGGCGTAGGCCCGGCGTACGCCGCTCGCGGCCAGGTGGCGTCCCATCGCGGCGGCGACCTGGGCGTTGGTGAACGAGGTACGCCAGATGTAGGGGCTGCGGTTGGCACCGGTGATGGCCCCGGCGCCCGCGTTGGCGATGACCAGCAGTCGGCGGGCGCTGGTGACGAGGTCCCGGACGCCGAGCGCGGTGGCCGAGCTGACGATGCCGACCAGCACGTCGACCCGGTCGTTCTGGAGCAGCTTCTGCACCGCCGGCACGCCGGTCTGCGGGCCCTCGCCCTCGTCGGCGACGACGGTGGTTACCCGGCGACCGCCCAGCCGGCCGTCGTGCTGGCGCAGCCAGAGGTCCCAGCCCCGTTGGATGTCCACGCCCAGCGGGGTGTAGACCCCGGCCTGGGGGATGACGAGGCCGACCTTGACGGTGTTGCTGTCGCCGCCGCTGGCGGCGGTGGCGCCGAGGCTGCTGCCGCAGCCGGTGAGGCCGGCGACGCCGAGGCCGGCGGTGAGGCCGAGGAATGTCCTGCGGTTGATTCCGGTCATGGCTTGACTCCCGAACGTATCGAGCAGGATTGGTGGCCTGAAGGTATGGCCGGCCGTCGGGGGCGGCCAGTGCCACATCGCCGCCCGGTCCGGAACCACTCGCCCCGCCGGTCGGGCCCGTTCCCCGAGGGCGGCGATTGGCCCCGTCGGGCGGCGTCAAGTGGCCGTTTTCCGTACCGCCGGGCCGTGGCACGCTGCTGGACGCCGTCCGGTCCTGTCCGACCCTTCCCGGGTGCCGGCCGGCGCGTCCGCCCGGACGGCACCCGGCGTCGACCGTCTAATGGGCGGTGCGCCCCGCCGCGGGCGTCGTGCCCGCTGACCCGGAGGGAACCGACAATGCTGACACCCGAGCAGGTACGGGAGTTCGCCCTCGCCATGCCGGAGGCGGTGGAACAGGAGACGTGGGGTCACCCCACGTTCCGGGTGCGCGACCGCATCTTCGCCAGCACCTCCGCCGACGGCGTGGTGGCGATCATCCGGGCCTCCAAGGAGGAGCAGGCCGAGCTGATGGCGGCCGACCCGGACACCTACGACCCGGCGGACTACTTCGGCCGGTACGGCTGGGTCCGCGCCCAACTCGCCTCGGCCGACCCGGACGAGATCCGGGAGCTGGTGGTGGAGGGTTGGCGGCGGGCGGCGCCGAAGCGCCTGGTGGCGCAGTACGACGGCACGCCCGCGCGGACCCCGGGGCGGTGACCGGGTGGCCGCGATCATCCTGGGCTGGAACCCGCAGCGGTGGAACGGGTGGACGCCGAGCTACGAGGCGCTGACGCCGGGGGTGTCCCCGCAGCGCACCCTGGCCGGGTCGTGGACGGTGGGTCGGCGGGTGAACATCCCGGTCGGTGCGGACGCCTGGCTGTTGCTGCAGGGCCGCCTGCGGGGGCTGGTCGGGCACGCCGTGGTGACCCGCGCCCCCTATCCCGGCCCGCACGACCGGGATCCGGCGGTGACGACGAACTACGTGGACGTGGCGTGGGACGGGCTGCTGCCGGTGGCGGAGCGGATCGTGCCGGAGGTGTTGAAGACGGAGGCGTCCGGGGTCGCCTGGGGCTACGTGTTCAGCTCGGGCACCGGGGTGCCGGCCGCCGCCGAGGCGCAGGTCCACCAGCTCTGGCAGCGGTACGCCCTGGACTGATCCGTGGGGCCCGCCCCCCGGGGGCCCCCCCGGGGCCCCCGCCCCCACGGTCGTCACCGGCCGACCGGCACGGGTTCGGCGGCCAGCGCGGGTGCCTCGTCGCTCGACGCGGCGCGGGTGGCCAGCAGTGGTCCGGCCATCGCGGTGGTCACCAGGGCCATGATGACCATCATGGTGAACATCTGTCCGTCGAGGACGCCGAGGGAGACGCCGATGTTGAGCACGATCAGCTCGGTCAGTCCCCGGGTGTTCATGAGCACGCCCAGCCGGCGTGCCTGCGGCCAGGACAGGCCGAAGGCGCGGGCGGGCAGGGTCGCGCCGGCCATCTTGCCGACGCAGGCGACCAGGACGATGGCGGTGAGTTCGAGCAGGTTGGTCGGGCTCAGCGCGGCGATGTCGACGCTCAGCCCGGTGACGATGAAGAAGACCGGCAGCAGGACCAGGCCGATGTTCTCGAAGGGCACCCGGACGTGCTTGATCAGCGCCTCCGCGGGCTGGCGGGGCATGACGAAGCCGAACGCGAAGGCACCGAAGATGGCGTGGATGCCGATCCAGGTGGTCGCGTAGGAGGACAGGAAGACGCCGGCGGCGGTGATGGCCGCGAGCTGGTAGGTGTTGGGGCCGACCCGGCGGATCAGGGCGGCCAGGCCGGGGCGGACGGCGAGGGCCATCACCGCGATGTATCCGGCGGACATGAGGACCACCTGGGCGAGGTCGGTGGCGTCGCGGGCGGTGGCGACCGCGGCGACCACCGCCAGGATGCACCAGGCCAGCACGTCGTCGATGGCGGCGCTGGCCAGTGCCAGCACGCCGACCCGGGTGTTGCTGAGGTGCCGGTCGCGCAGGATGCGGGCCAGGACGGGGAACGCGGTGATGGCCATGGCGGCGCCGAGGAAGAGGGCGAACGCCAGGAACGGCACGGGTTTGCCGGCGATCGTGGCGTGCCGGGGGTAGATGAGGTTGGCCAGGCCGACGCCGAGGGTGAAGGCGAGGGCGATGGAGCACACCGACACCGACAGGGTGAGGCTCTTGTGCCGGGAGACCACGCGCCGGTCGAACTCCCACCCGATGAGGAACATGAACAGCAGGAGGCCGACCTGCGAGATGGCCGACAGGTACGGCCGGGCGGCGGCGGGGAAGAGCACGCCGGTCAGGTCGCCCGGGAGCAGGCCGAGCAGGCTGGGCCCCAGCGCGATGCCGGCGACGATCTCGCCGATCACCACGGGCTGCCCGAGCCGTCTGGCGATTCCGCCGAACAGGTGGGCTACCAGCAGGACGAGGGCGATGTCGGCCATCACGATTGCCACGGTGAGTTCGGCCGGGGTGGCTACGGACTTCATGAGATCTCCGGATCTGAGCGGGAGAGGGCTGGTCCGCCGGCCGGCGCCGTTAATGCGGGGCCTGCGCGGGTCACCGACCGTAGCAGCGGATTCTGCCGCCCGACATGTCCATGTCCGGCGGATCGGGGGTGCCATTTGCCGGCCCGGTCGCGGTGTGCGGGGGGTTGGATGGGAAACGCGACCGGTGGGTGTTTCACCGCCGTTTACGGCCGGCTCTCCGCGCGGTCACCGGGTTGAATGCGGAAATCCGACTCGTAACTGACGGGTCAGGTTGCCGACATCGGCTGGTTAACGCGAAATGCTGCATTCCAGCGATGGATACCGATGATGGGCGTCTATAGCCGGGCTTTTCCGAGGCCATTTGGTCACCTGCCGTGACGACATGCTCACGGGGTGACGTCAGCGCTGGGCAGTGGACTGCCCAGTGGCACTGTCTGCGGACAGAAAATGGCTCTGGTTGCCCCGCAGCCGGTGGGTTAGCCTTCCTGACGTTCCGTCCCTCCGGCGACACAGAGAGTGCAACCATGACAACTTTGTCGGCTTTCGGCGGTCATTGCGGCCGGTCCGGGGCGGCCCTGTCCGGTGCGCAGCGGGGGCGGGTCGAGAGGTGACCAGACTGCTGCATGTCAAAGCCACCCCGACGGGCCCGCGAAGCCGATCGGCCGCCGTCGCCGAGGCGTTTGTCGACGCATTCCTCGAGTGTCACCCGCAGGCGACCCTCGATGTGCTGGACCTTTCCGCGACCACCCTGCCCCCGGTGGGGGCGGTGGCGGTGGCGGCCAAGAAAAACGCCATCTCGGGCGCGACCGGCTCCGCCGATGAGGCGATGTCGTGGCAGCAGACCCGGGAACTCGTGCGCCGGTTCACCGACGCTGACCACTATCTGTTTTCCGTGCCGATGTGGAACTTCGGAATCCCCTACCTGCTCAAACACTTCATTGATATCGTCACCCAGCCGGGGCTGACGTTCCGCCTCGATCCGCGACACGGTTACCAGGGCCTGCTCACCGGCCGCCGGGCCTGTGTCGTCTACACCAGCGGTGTCTACACCCCCGGGTGCCCGCCGGAGTTCGGCGTCGACTTCCAGTCGGCGTACCTCAACTACTGGCTGCGCACCATCGGCGTCGACCCGGTGATCGAGGTCGCGCTGCGGCCCACCGACTTCACCCGTTCCCTGGCCGCGGACCTCGACCGCGCCCGCGAGGACGCGCGCAAGGCCGCCCACACCATCTGACCACACCGCCGGCCGGCGACCCGTCGGCCCGTGCCACAGGAGGGAAGAAGCATGTCCGTCTGGTTCGTCACCGGCGCCTCACGGGGCTTCGGCCTGGAGATCGTCCGGCAGTTGCTGGAGCGTGGCGAACAGGTCGTCGCCACGGCGCGCAACACCAGCAGCCTGGCCGAGCTGTCCTACCCCGACCGGTTGCTCGTGGTCCCGCTCGACGTCACCGACCAGTCCCAGGCCGACCGGGCGGTGCTCGCCGCGGTGGAGAGTTTCGGCGGCATCGACGTGCTGGTCAACAACGCCGGCCGGGGTCTGCTCGGGGCCGTCGAGGAGGCCACCGACGCCGAGACCCGGGCGGTGTTCGACACCAACGTGTTCGGCCTGTTGAACGTCACCCGCAGCGTGCTGCCCGTGATGCGGCGGCAGCGCCGGGGCCGGATCATCAACATCAGCTCGGTCCTCGGCTTCAGCGCCAAGATGGGTTGGGGCGTCTACGCGGCGACGAAGTTCGCGGTGGAGGGGCTCAGCGAGGCGCTGCGGGTGGAACTGGAGCCGGTCGGCGTCCAGGTGTGCCTGGTGGAGCCCGGCCTGTTCCGGACCGACTTCCTCGACCCTTCCTCGCTGCACTTCGCCGGCCGCGAGTTCCCGGAGTACACCGAGACCTCCGGGCGGGTCCGCGCCTGGTCGGTCGGGCAGAACCACGCGCAGGCCGGCGACCCCGCGCGGGCGGCGGCGGCCATCATCGACCTCGGCCGCAACCCGCAACCGCCGTTCCGGCTCCCGCTCGGCGCGGACTCCGTGCAGCGCGTCGGCGAGAAGCTGACCGAGGTGTCGCAGGAGCTCGCGGCCACCCGCGAGATCGGGCTGTCGATGTCCTACCCGGAGCCTGCGGTCGCCGCCCACTGAGGCGGTCCGACCCATCCACCAGACGATCGGCGAGGAGCGAGCATGAACACGTTGACCACGACGGCGGTGGCGTCGAGTCCCGTCGAGACCTTCGACGAGCGGCTCCGGCGGCTGCTGCGATGGCACTTCGACCCCCAGACCGGCTCGCCGTTCTGGCTACGCCAGCGCGGGCTGCTCGACTTCGATCCGCTACGCGACATCGACACCGCCGCCGACCTGGTGCGCTTCCCGGATCTCACCGACCAGCTGCGGCACGTCCCGGTCGGTGACCTGATCCCGCGCGGCCTGACCGGCACCGGCTTCCGGGTGTACGAGTCGGGCGGGACCAGCGGCGCGCCCAAGCGCATCGTCGACCGGGACTACCGGAGCCGGCTGCTCTCCTGGGCGATGCAGCGGCTGCGGGCGCACCACATCGCCGACCCGGCGCACTGGCTGCACCTCGGCCCGAGCGGTCCGCACGTCTTCGCCTACGACTGCGCCCGCTACGCCGCCCTGGGCAACGGTCTGTTCCACACCGTCGACTTCGACCCGCGCTGGGTCAAGAAGCTGGTGGCGGCGGGGGAGGCCGACACGGTCAAGCGGTACGTGCGGCACCTGCTGGACCAGGCGGCCGAGGTGCTGCGCTCGCAACCGGTCAAGGTGCTCAGCACGACGCCCCCGCTGATCGAGGCGATCTGCGCCGACCCGGAGCTGCACGCGGCCGTCGAGCGGACCGTCGAGACGATCATCTGGGCCGGCACCTCGTTCAGCCCGGAGAGCCTGCGGCAGGTGGAGGAGGTGTTCTTCCCGGACACGACGATCGTGGGCATCTACGGCAACACCCTGATGGGTGTCGCCCCGCAGCGGCCCCGACGCCCCGACGACCGGCACCTGTGCGTGTTCGAGCCGTACGCCGAGGCGGTCTGGATCGACGTAATCGACGACGCCGGTGCGGTGGTCGACTACGGTCAGCGTGGCCGGGTTCGGCTGAGTCTGGTCAGCGACGAGATGTTCCTGCCCAACGTCATCGAGCGGGACACCGCCGTGCGGGTGGAGCCCGTCGGCGACGCCACGGTCGACGGCCTGGCCGAGGTCGGCACCGTGGCCGAGGTGGGCGACGTACGGGTGATCGAGGGGGTGTACTGAGTGGCCGGCATCGTGGTGGAGCCGATCGTCTGCGGCCGGCCGGTGGCGAGCCTCGACCGGGCCCCGCTCGCCGACGTCCGGGGCGACCTGCTGGGCGAGGTGGGGATGGCGCCACGGCTGATGGCCGTCGGTGCGGTGACCCGGGCCCGGCGGTCGGCCGACGGCACGCCGGTCGGGCACGACCTGCTGCTGCGGGCCGCCGACCTGTTCGCCACCGCCGACCTCGACGGGGAGACCCCGCAGGAGTACGAGCGGCGGGTCGCGCTCGCCGCCGGCCTGCCCCGGGTGACCGTCCGCAACGCCGTGGCCGACATCGTGCGCAGCCTCACCCACCTACCGGCCACCACCCGGGCCGAACTGCCCGGCACCCGGCTCGGCGACGGCTACGACACGGCGTGGGTGCCGGCGGGTCGGCTCTTCACGGCCGTGATGGCCAGCAACCACCCGGCCCCCAACGACTCGTGGCTGCACGCGCTGGCGCTGGGCTACAGCGTGCTGGTGCGCCCCGGCACCCGGGAGCCCTTCACCGCCCGCCGGTTGACCCTCGCCCTGCTCGCCGCCGGCCTGGCGGAGCACCGGATCTCCTTCCTGCCGTGCGAGCGCGCGGTGGGGGAGTACCTCCTGGAGGCCGCCGACCGGGGCATCGTGTACGGCGGCAGCGACGCCGTACGGCGGTGGGCCGACAGCGCGACGGTCACCACCCGGGGGCCGGGGCGCAGCCGGGTCCTGCTCGACCGGCCGGTGACCGACGAGGTGCTCGACCACCTCACCGTCAGCGCGGCGCACGACGGCGGAACCCGGTGCAACAACATCTCCCTCGTGTTGACCACCGGTGACCCCCGGCAGGTCGCCGAAGCGCTCGCCGTCCGCTTCGACGCGCTGGCCAGCCCCGAGGTGTCGGCCCCCGACGCCACCCTGCCCGTGGTCGACGCCGCCCGCGCCGAGGGCCTGCGCCGGCAGCTCGCCGGACTGGCCGGGGGTGGGGCGGTGGTGCACACGGCGGCCGGCGCGGACCCGCTGGTGCGGCTGCCGGACGGGTCGCACCGGCCGCTGCCCACCGTGCTGTCCACCGAGGACCTGCGGCATCCGGCGGTGGGCGTGGAGCTGCCGTTCCCGTTCGTCGTGGTGGCGCCCTGGCGGCCTACGGACGGCACCGCCGCCCTCGGCGACGCGCTGGTGCTCAACCTGCTCACCGACGACACCGACCTGCGGGCTGCGGTGGTGGCCGACCCGAGCGTCCGTAAGGTCACGTGCGGGCTGACCCTGCCCTGGGACAGCGCGCCCGGAATTCCCCACGAGGGCAACCTGTCGCTGTTCCTGCTGAAGGCCAAGGGCGTCGTGACGACCGGAACGAGGGATCATGCGTTGGCTTGAGGAGTTGCTCTCCGACAGGTGGTGGGCCACCGGTCAGGCGGTGCGGTTCCAGCTGCCCAACCAGAGCGAGTCGTCGATCACCTATGGCGACCTGCTGCGTCAGGCGGCGACGTTGGCCGGCCGGATCGGCGAGCCCGGTGACGGCGCGCAGACCCGGCTGGCCATCCTGACCATGGGCAGCGCGGAGGGGCTGGTCGCCCTGATCGCCGGGCTGATCGTCGGCGCGGTGGTGATCTCGACGCCCATCCAGACGCCCAGCCCCTGGTCGGCCGACCTGCTGGGTGACCCGGACGTGGTGCTGACCGACGCGACGGGCGCGGCGGTGTTGCAGTGTCACGAACGGTTGACCGGGGAACGTCCGCGCTACCGGGTGCTCGGCGTCGACCTGACCGAGCCGGCCAAGGCCAGCGTCCGGCCGGACATCTGCGCCGACCAGGACGACGTCTGCAAGATCGCCTATCTGGACCCGGGCCGCTCGCCGCTGGTGGTGGGGCTGACCGGGTTCGCTCTCGACTCCGCCGTCCGCCAGCCGGATCGCCGGCCGGTGTTCGCGGCGGGTGGGCTCGGCAGCCTCACCGGCCAACTGGCCACCTACCGGACGCTGGCCGCGGGGGGCGTCGTCGACCTGACCACCTCCCGTCCGGCAGGACGGTCCATTCTGGACGCCGCGATGCCGGTGACCCTGCCGCGCCGGCCGGATGACCGGGCGACCGACTCCAGCACCACCTTTCCGTACATCGTGGACAACGCGGCCCAGTTGGACAAACTTGTGTCAGGAATCGTCCTACCGGCCGGGTCCGTCGCGCTTCCGTCGGTAGCTAAGTTGTAGGCATGGTCATTTCCGTTTCTTGAGCCGCCTCGGTCGGGAGATGGATCGTCAGCGCGGCCGGGCCCACAGGCAATCCCGGCCGCGCCCGATCGGGCAAGGACAAATGCATGCCACGTGAGTCTCCCGCGCTGCCGGGAAGCGGTTTCCTCATCGACCGTCATTCAACGGCGCCGCTCTACCAACAGTTGTACGAACAGTTACGGTGGAGCATCGAGGCGGGTCAACTCACCCCGGGCACCCGACTGCCGGCCACCCGCACCCTGGCCAAGGAGTTGGGGGTTTCCCGCAACACCGTGCTGGTGGCCTACGACCGGCTGCTCGCCGAGGGCTATCTCGACGGCCGGGTGGGTTCCGGCACCCGGGTGGCCACCCGGCAGAGCGCGCGGGAGATGGAGTCCCAACTGCCCCGCCCGGCCACCAAGACCCCCCTGCGGATCACCCGGGCCGCCCGTCGGATGGCCGAGGCGTCGGCCTACTTCACCCCGGCGCACGACCAGCTGCGCTACCCGGACCGGCCGTTCACCCTCGGCATGCCCGCCCTGGACCTCTTCCCGTCGAAGGTCTGGGGCCAGATCATGTTCAGCAAGTCGCACCAGCTCACCAGCGCCCTCTACACGCACCGCGACCCGGCCGGCTACTGGCCGCTGCGCAAGGGCATCGCGGCCATGCTGGGGCTGATGCGGGGCGTCCGGTGCACCCCGGAACAGGTGATCATCCAGCCGAGCGCCCAGATCGCCGTGCACGTGATGGCCCTGACCCTGCTGGAACCGGGGGAGAAGGTCCTCGTCGAGGACCCGGGCCTGCAGGCCATCCGGGGCGCACTGCACTCCGCCGGCGCGGACACCTGCCCCGTCCCGGTCGACGCCGAGGGCATGTGCGTGGCCGTGGGCAAGGCCCGTCACCCGGACGCGCGGATGGCGGTGGTGACGCCCAACAACCAGTTCCCCCTGTCGGTGCGGATGTCCGCCGCCCGCCGGGCCGAGGTGCTCGCCTGGGCCCGCAACAACGACGCCTGGATCATCGAGGACGACTACGACGGCGAGTTCTGGGCGGAGAACCCGGGCCCGCCGCTGCACCAGGGCGACGAGGACGGGCGCGTCATCTATGTCGGGACCTTCAGCAAGGTCCTCTTCCCCGGGTTGTGCCTGGCCTATCTGGTGGTCCCCCCGGATCTGGTCGACATCGTCACCGAGGTGCAGCGGGCGACGGTCAACTCACTCAACATCCTCACCCAGGCGGCGCTCGCGGAGTTCATCGAGGCGAATCACCTCGCCCGGCACGTACGCCGAATGCGCGACGTCTACCGGGAACGCGGCGACATTCTCGTCGGCGCGCTGCGCGGCCGGCTCGGCGGGTTCGTCACGATCGACACCGCCCCACGGGGCACCCATCTGGTCGCCAGCCTGCCCGACAACGCCGACGAACAACGCCTGGCCCGGCTCGGTCGGGAGGCGCGGTTGCGGGTCTATCCACTGTCGTCGTTCGGCGACGAACTCGAAGGGATCGGGCGGGGCCTGGTCCTCGGTTACGCGGCCACCCCACCCGAGAAGATCCTCTCCGGCGTGACCCGCCTGACGGCGGTTGTGGAGCAGTTCACCGGTCGTTCGCATTCGAACGGCCGGGCTGCATTGAGGAAGAGCGTATAAGTCGTTCCCGCCGGGCCAAAGGTCCATGTAGCCAAATAGTCAGGTGCCAATCCCAGTGGTACTAGCGAGATGGCAAACATGGCCCTGTGCCAATCGTCTCTTGCGCCTATACGGTCCGTACCGGATCGCGGCGCCTTCTTCGGTGACCGGGCCGCCCCGAAGAATACAGGGGGAGAGACTTATGCCATCACCACAGCTTCTCGTACGGCGCCCCGAGGCGCCCACCACCGACAGCTGGAGTCCCGCCGGTTGGCGGACGCTGCCCATCGCGCAGCAGCCGACCTGGCCGGACCGGGACGAGCTCGACGCTGTCGCCGACTACCTGTCCGGCCTGCCCGCGCTGACCGAGGTCGCGGAGATCAGGCGGCTGAGGGAGGACATCGCCCGCGCCAGCGCGGGTGAGGCGTTCGTGCTCCAGGCCGGCGACTGCGCCGAGCCGCTCGGCATGGCCGCCACCACCTCGGCGCGGGCCAAACACCGGGCCATCACGGCTCTCGGCGAGCGCCTGGCCCGCGAGCTGCGTCGCCCGACCATCGGCGTGGGGCGGCTCGCCGGCCAGTTCGCCAAGCCCCGCTCGGAGCCCTTCGAAGCGGTCGACGGCCAACTGCTGCCGGTGTTCCGCGGGCTGATGGTCAACGAGCCGGAGGCCACCGCCGCCGCCCGCCAGGCCGACCCGTACCGGCTGCTGTCCTGCTACTACACCGCCCGGCAGGTGGTGGCGGAGCTGTCGGCGGCCGGCGGCGACGTACGGACCAGCCACGAGGTGCTGATCCTCGAGTACGAGCAGGCGCTGACCCGCCTCGACGAGGCCAGCGGCGAGTGGTTCCTGCGCTCGACGCACCTGCCCTGGGTGGGTGAGCGCACCCGCGCGGTGGACGGCGCCCACCTGAACTTCCTGGCGGGGCTGGGCAACCCGGTCGCGGTCAAGGTCGGCCCCAGCGCCACGGTCGACGAGGTGCTGCGGATCTGCGCCCTGCTCGACCCGCACCGCCGGCCCGGCCGGCTGACCCTGATCAGCCGGATGGGCCACCGCAAGATCGCCGACCACCTGCCGTCGCTGGTCCGGGCGGTGGCCGACGCCGGGCACCCGGTCGCCTGGATGTGCGACGCCATGCACGGCAACACCGTCCGGGGTGCCGGTGGGGTGAAGACCCGCCACCTGGACACCATCGTGGACGAGTTGACCACCTTCGTCGAGGTGCTGCGCAGCCACGGCCGGGAGCCGGCGGGCCTGCACCTCGAAATCGCCGCGGACGACGTCACCGAGTGCGTCGGCGCGGGCGTGGTCGACGAGAGCCAACTCGGTCGCGCCTACCGGTCGCTGTGCGACCCGCGGCTGAACCACGAGCAGGCCGACGCGGTGGTCGACGCGCTCGTCACCGCGATGCACCGCTGAACACCCAGTCCCCACACACCTCGTGACCCGAGCGGAGGAGGCATCAGTGCGTACCCTGCTGGTCGACAACTACGACTCCTACACCTACAACCTGTTCCAGCTCATCGCCGTGGTCAACGGCGTCGAGCCCACCGTCGTCCGCCACGACGACCCGGCCGTGGCCACCCTGGATCTGCGCCGGTTCGACAACGTGGTCATCTCGCCCGGACCCGGCCGACCCGACCGGGAGAAGGACTTCGGCTTCTCCGCACAGGTCATCGCGGAGTCCCCGGTGCCGGTGCTCGGCGTCTGCCTGGGCCACCAGGGCATCGCCTCGGGCCACGGCGCGGCCGTGCACTCCGCGCCCGTACCCCGGCACGGGCACCTGGCGTCGATCACGCACGACTCCGACGGCCTGTTCGCCGGCATCCCGCAGCACTTCACCGCCGTGCGGTACCACTCGCTGTGCGTGTCGGACCTGCCCCCGGAGCTGGTGGCGACCGCCTGGGCCGAGGACGGCGTGATCATGGGCCTGCGGCACGTCGACCGGCCGATGTGGGGGCTCCAGTTCCACCCCGAGTCGATCTGCACCGAGTACGGGCAGACCCTGCTCGGCAACTTCCGCGACCTGACCCGGGCCCACCAGGCCCGGGAGAGCATCCAGGTGGCGGCCCCGCCGCCCATCGCCGCGCCGACGCACCAACTGCACGTGCGCACCCTCGGCTGGGAGACCGACGCCGAGCAGGCGTTCACCAGGCTGTTCCGGGACTCGACCCACGCCTTCTGGCTGGACAGCGCCCGGGTCGAGGAGGGACTGTCCCGCTTCTCCTACCTCGGCGACGCCTCCGGGCCGCTGTCCGAGGTGGTCCGCTACGACGTCGGCACCGGCGCGGTCGAGGTCGCCACGGCGGCCGGCGCCCCGACCCGGGTGCCCGGCACCATCCTGTCCTACCTCCAGCAGCGGCTGGAGGCCATCCACCTCGACTCGTCGGCCCTGCCCACCGACCTGACCTGCGGCTACGTGGGCTACTTCGGCTACGAGCTGAAGGGCGACCTGGGCGCTGCCGGGCCGCACCGCGCCGACACCCCGGACGCGTACTGGATCTTCGCCGACCGGTTCGTCGCGGTCGACCACCGGGACCGGCAGACCTACCTGGTGGCCCTCTCCGACGGCAGCGAGGGCAGCGACGACGCGGCACGGGACTGGGTCGAGGCCGTCGCCGAGCAGCTCACCGCCATCCCCGAGGCGGGACCGGTCACCCCGCTCACCCCGCCGCCGGTCGACACCAGCTCGCTGGTCGCGTCGCTGGAACGGGACCGGGAGCAGTACCTGGCCGACATCGCCGCCTGCAAGCAGGAACTGGTCGCCGGGGAGAGCTACGAGATCTGCCTGACCAACGGGCTGCGCCTGCCGCGCCCCCGCGACGGGTTCGCCTTCTACCGGGCCATGCGCCGGTACAACCCGGCGCCCTACTCGGCCTACCTGCGGCTGGGTGACATCGAGGTGGCCTGCTCCTCCCCGGAGCGCTTCCTGCGGCTGACCGCCGACCGGGTGGTCGAGACCAAGCCGATCAAGGGCACCGCGCCCCGGCACCCCGACCCGACGGTCGACGCGGCACTGCGCGACGAGCTGACCACCAGCGACAAGACCCGCGCCGAGAACCTGATGATCGTCGACCTGCTCCGCAACGACCTCGGCCGGGTGTGCGAGGTCGGCAGCGTCACCGTCCCCAAGCTGATGCAGACCGAGTCGTACGCGAGCGTGCACCAGCTCGTCTCGACCATCCGGGGCCGCCTGCGGGCCGAGGCCACCGCCGTCGACTGCGTCGAGGCGTGCTTCCCCGGCGGCTCGATGACCGGGGCGCCGAAGCTGCGGACGCTGGAGATCATCGACGGGCTGGAGACCACCGCCCGGGGCATCTACTCCGGTTCGCTGGGCTTCCTGAGCTGCAACGGCACCGCCGACCTGAACATCGTCATCCGCACCGCGGTGCTGTCCGGCGACGGCATGCGGGTCGGCGCGGGCGGGGCCATCATCCTCGACTCCGATCCGGAGGGGGAGTTCGACGAGATGCTGCTGAAGGCCGCCGCCCCGTTGCGCGCGCTGCTCAGCGGCGGCTACCGGGAGGACGTCGATGTCTACCAGTGATCCGCTGTCGGTGTGCATCGTCGGCATGGGGCCGCGTGGGCTCTGCGTGCTGGAGCGCCTGGTCAGCAACGCCGCCGCCGACCCCGACCGGCCGGTACGCGTCGACGTCGTCGACCCGTACCCGCCGGGGGCGGGCCGGGTGTGGCGGGCCGACCAGTCCGACCGGCTGCTGATGAACACCGTGGCCTCCCAGGTGACCGTGTTCCCCGACTCGACCGTGGAGCTGGCCGGTCTGCTCCGGGAGGGCCCGAGCCTCTACGAGTGGGCCCGGTTCCAGGTGCTGATGGGCGACCTCGGCCAGTTCCCGGCCGACGTCGCCGAGGAACTGCGCGCGGTGGGGCCCGACACCTACTCCACCCGCCGGCTGTTCGGCCACTACCTGGCCTGGGTCTACCGGCGGGTGGTCGGTACCGCGCCGGCCAACGTCACCGTCCGCGCCCACGCCACGGTCGCCGTCGCGCTGTGGGACGAGTCCGACGGCAAGCAGTGCGTGCAGTTGCAGACCGGCGACCGGCTCCCCGGCCTGGACGCGGTGGTGCTGGCGCAGGGCCACTACCCGGTCACCCCGACCCCGCAGGAGCAGACGCTCGCCGAGTTCGCCGTCGAGCGGGGGCTGACGTACATCCTGCCGGCCAACCCGGCCGACGTGGACCTGTCGATGGTGCGGCCCGGCGAACCGACCCTGCTGCGCGGGCTCGGGCTCTGCTTCTTCGACTACCTGGCACTGCTCACCGAGGGACGCGCCGGCCGCTACGTCCGCGCCGACGACGGCCGGCTGACCTACCTGCCGTCCGGGTTGGAACCGCAGTTGCTGGCCGGCTCCCGCCGCGGCATCCCGTACCGGGCGCGGGGCCGCAACGAGAAGGGCGCACACGGGCGGCACGAGCCGCGGGTGCTCACCGTCGCGCGGGTCGAGCAACTGCGCGCCGCCGGGGACGCGACCGCGATGGACTTCATGGCCGACCTGTGGCCGCTGATCGCCAAGGAGGTGGAGACGGCCTTCTACGTGGCGGTGCTGCGCCGGGCCGGCTGCCGCGGCAAGGCCCGCCGGTTCGAGGCCGAGTACCTCCAGGTGCCCCGGGGCGACGCGCGGGAGGAGGAGATCCGCCAGCGCTTCGGGATCACCGAGCGGTGGGACTGGGACACGGTGCTGGACCCGGCCCGCGACGAGACCTTCACCGGGTCGGCGGCGCTGCAGGAGTGGATGCTGCGCTACCTCGACGAGGACGCCCGCACGGCGGAGGAGGGCAACGTCAGCGGCCCGCTCAAGGCGGCCATGGACGTCCTGCGTGACCTGCGCAACGAGGTCCGCCTCGCCGTCGACCACGGCGGTCTGCGGGGCGCCTCGCACCGTGAGCACCTGGACCGCTGGTACACCCCGATGAACGCCTTCCTCAGCATCGGCCCCCCGGCCCACCGGGTCGAGCAGTTGGCCGCGCTCATCCGCGCCGGTGTGCTGCGGATCGTCGGGGCCGAGATGCGGGTGACGCCGTGTCCCGAGCAGGCCGGGTTCCTCGTCGAGTCGCCCCGCACGCCGGAGAGCCCGGACGTGGTGACCGCCATGATCGAGGCGCGGCTGCCGGAGGTGGACCTGCGGCGTACCGCCGATCCGTTGCTCGGTTGGATGCTCGCGCACCGGTCCTGCGCGCCGCACGTGGTGCCCGACCGGGAGGCCGGGCCGCACGTCACCGGCGGGCTGGCGGTGACCGGCCGGCCGTTCCACCCGGTGTCGGCGGCCGGCGAGCGACACACCCGTCGCTTCGTGTTCGGGGTGCCCACGGAGGGTGCACACTGGGCCACCGCGGCGGGCGCGCGGCCGGGCGTCAACTCGGTGATGCTCGGCGACGCGGACGCGATCAGCCTGTCGGTGCTCGCCCTCACCGCGCAGGCGGCCACCACGACGGGAGCGGTGACGACATGACCGAAGGCTTCGACCACGGGCTGCTGAGCCCCGGCAGCGCCGGCCGGGGCATCGAGGACGCCGTCCGGGACCGGGCGGTCCTGCAGGCGATGCTCGACGCGGAGGCCGCCCTGGTGCGGGCCCAGGCCCGGCTGGGGGTGGTGCCCGGGGAACACGCGGACACCATCACCGCCGTCGCCGACGCCCACCGGATCGACCTCGACGCGGTGGCCCGCCGGGCGACCGAGACGGCGAACCCGGTGGTCGCGGTGGTCGCCGCGCTCACCGAGCTGGTCACGGCGCTGGACCCGGCCGCCGCGGAGTACGTGCACCGCGGCTCCACCAGCCAGGACATCCTGGACACCGCGCTGATCCTGGTGGCGGAGCGGGCGTTGCGGGTGATCGACGCGGACCTGGCCGCGACCGCCGACGCGCTGGCCACCCTCGCCGACCGGCACCGGGGCACGCCGCTGGCCGGCCGGACCCTGACCCAGCACGCCGTGCCGACCACGTTCGGCCTGAAGGCGGCGACCTGGCTCTCCGGCGTCCTCGACGCCCGGCAGGCGATCCACGCCCTGCTCACCGAGGGGCTGCCGGTGCAGCTCGGTGGGGCCGCCGGCACCCTCGGGGCGTACCTGGAGTTCGCCCGGCTCGCCGGGGACACCGACGACGGCTACGCCGAGAAGCTGATCCACGCCTTCGCCGAGGAACTCTCCCTGGCCGAGCCGCACGCGCCCTGGCACACCGTGCGGACGCCCCTGCACGCCGTCGCGGGCGTGCTGGGGCTCACCACCGGCGTGCTCGGGGCGATGGCGGCGGACGTGCAGGTGATGGCGCGTACCGAGATCGGGGAGCTGGCCGAGCCGACCGGCCCGGGACGCGGGGTGTCCTCGGCGATGCCGCACAAACGCAACCCGGTGCTGGCGACCCGGATCCGGGCGGCGGCCACCCAGCTGCCGATGCTCGCCGCGACCGTCGCGCACTGCCTCGTCGCCGAGGACGAACGCCCCGGAGGGGCCTGGCATGCCGAGTGGCAGCCGTTCCGGGAGGCGTTGCGGCCGGCCGGTGGGGCCGCCGACGCGGCGGCCGAGCTGGCCGCCGGGCTGACGGTGTTCCCCGACCGGATGCGCGCCAACCTCGACCTCGCCGGGGAGTTCATGGCCTCGGAACGGTTGGCCGTGCGACTCGCCCCGCTGCTGGGCAAGGCGGTGGCGAAGGAACTGCTGACCACTCTGACCGGCCGGGCGGTGCAGACCGGGCAGCCGCTGCGCGACCTGGTGACGGCCGACCCCCGGGTCACCGCCGTCCTCGACCCGGCCGAGGTCGTCGCCCTGCTCGACCCGGCCGGCTACGTCGGCGCCGCCGACCTGCTGGTGGACCGGGTCCTGCACCGCTACCGGACGGTCGGCGCGCGGTCGACCCTCGCGACCGAGGACCGGCGGCCGTGAGCGGGCCGGGCCCCCTGGCACGTCCGGTGCTCGGCGCGCCGATGGCGGGGGGAGTCAGCACGCCCGCCCTCGTCGCGGCCGTCGGCGACGCCGGGGGGCTCGGTTTCCTGGCCGCAGGCTATCTCCGCCCGGCGGACCTGGCTGCCGACATCGACCAGGTCCGCCGCAGCACCACCGCACCGTTCGGGGTCAACGTCTTCGTGCCGGAGTCCCGGCCGGTGGACCGGGCCGCCGTCGCCCGGTTCCGGGAGGCGTTGCTGCCCGAGGCGGCCCACCGGGGGGTGACCCTGCCCGAGCCGCCCGAGCGGGACACCGACCACTTCGCCGACAAGATCGAGGTGGTGCTGGCCGCGCGGGTGCCGGTGGTCAGCTTCACCTTCGGCTGCCCGTCCCGGGCGGTCGTCGAGCGGCTGCACGCCGCCGGGTCGCAGGTCGTCGTCACGGTCACCGACGTCGCGGAGGCGCGGGTGGCCGTCGCGGCCGGAGCCGACGCGCTCTGCGTGCAGAGCGCCGACGCCGGCGGGCACCGGGCGAGCTTCACCCCCGAACGCCGCCCCGACCCGCAGCCGGGCACGGCCGAACTGGTCGGCACGGTCCGGCTGGCCGTCGCGGTGCCGCTGATCGCCGCCGGGGGGATCACCGACCCGGCGCAGGTCGACGCGGTGGTCGCGGCCGGCGCGTCGGCGGTGCAGGTCGGCACCGCGCTGCTGCTGACCCCGCAGGCCGGCACCCATCCGGCGCACCGGGCCGCGCTGACCGAGCCCGGCCGGCCCGGCACCGTCGTCACCCGGGCCTTCTCGGGCCGGCCGGCGCGGGGGCTGCGCAACCGGTTCGTCGACTCCTTCGACGCGCTGGCCCCCGCCGCCTACCCGCAGATCCACCACCTGACCAAACCGTTGCGCGTGGCGGCGGCGGCACGCGGCGACGCCGAGCACATGGCGCTCTGGGCCGGCACGGGCTACCGGTCCGCCCGGCCGGAGCCCGCCGGTCGGGTGGTCACCCGCCTCGCCGCCGCCGTGGCCGCCGCGACCCCACCGCACCCCGCACCCCGTTGACCAGCCGTACCCCCGAGGAGGACCCGATGCCGCACATCAACATCAAGTTTTTTCCGGTCGACCTGCACCGGGACACCGAGCAGCAGCTCGTCGACGAGCTGACCGAGGCGGTCACCACCGCCTTCGGGTGCAGCCCGAACGTGGTGTCCATCGCCCTGGAACCGGTGGAGGAGCAGCGCTGGCAGGCGCAGGTCTACCAGCCGGAGATCGTCGAACGGCAGCACCTGCTGCGCAAGGTGCCGAACTACTGACACCCCGGCCCCTGGAAGAGGTGGAGACCGCCATGGCGCAGCCGACCCGTACCCTCGCACCGAGACCGTTACCCAGCATCGCCGACGGCATCGACGACCTCGTCGGCAACACACCCCTGCTGCGCCTGCCCGTCGCGCACCGGGCACCCGGTGCCGAGGTGCTGGCGAAGCTGGAGTGCGCGAACCCGGCCGCCAGCGTGAAGGACCGCGCGGCGCTCTACATGCTCCGCGCGGCGGAGGCCGACGGGCGGCTGCGCCCCGGCGGCGTCGTGGTGGAGGCGACGTCGGGCAACACAGGCATCGCGTTGGCCGCCCTGTGCGCGGCGCGCGGGTACCGCTGCGTCATCGTGTTGCCGGACAACGCCACCCCGGAGCGGATCGGCCTGCTGCGCCGGTTCGGCGCCGACGTGGTGCTGACCCCCCGCGAGGCGCGTTACCAGGGCGCGGTCGACAAGGCCGAGGAGATCTGCGCGATGACGCCGGGCGCGTGGTTCGTCCGGCAGCACGACAACGACGACAATCCCCGGGCCCACCGGGAGACCACCGGCCCGGAGATCTGGACCGACACCGGCGGCCGGGTCGACGTCCTGGTCTGCGGGGTCGGCACCGGCGGCACGCTCAGCGGCACCGCCGGTTACCTCAAGGAGCGCAACCCCGCGCTGCGGGCGGTCGCAGTGGAGCCGGCGGGTTCGCCGCTGCTGTCCGGGGGTACGGCCGGCACCCACGCCATCCCCGGTTTCAACGGCGGCTTCGTCGCCCCCACCACCGATCTGAGCCTGATCGACGAGGTCGTCACCGTCACCGACGACGAGGCGGCGGACACGAGCAGCTGGCTGGCCCGCCGCGTCGGTGTCCTCGCCGGGGTGTCCTCCGGGGCGGCGACCCACGTGGCGCTGCGGGTGGCCCGTCGGCGCGACAGCGTCGACAAGCGGATCGTCGTCATCCTCCCCGACACCGGGGAGCGCTACCTGAGCATGTGGTCTGAGCGTCCGTGAGACGCCGGAGATTCGGAGGGGACGGTCCCGTGCGGACACTGCTACTCGTCGGTGGCGTCGACGACACCGCCGTCGCGGCGAAGGAACTCGGTCTGCGGGTGCTCCTGCTCCAGCACCCCACCAAGATCACCGAACGGCAGCGGCAGGTGGCCGACGTCGTGGAGGTGCTGGACTACACCGACTGGACGCTCACCGCGCCGGTCGTGACCCGGCTGCACCAGCGGTGGCGCATCGACCAGGTGGTGTCGCTGACCGAGCCGGGCCTGGACATCGCGGCCCGCGCCCGTGACCTGCTCGGCCTCGACGGCACCAGCTACCCGGTGTCCCGCCGGTTCCGGGACAAGCTGGCCATGCGGCGCCACCTGGTCAGCCGCGACGCCGAGGCGGTCGCGGCGGCCCCCCTGCGCGACTTCGACGACCTGCGCGCCTTCGGCGTCCGGCACGGCTACCCGTTCGTGGTGAAGCCGACCGCCGCCACCGCCAGCATCGGGGTGTTCCGGGTCGACGACCCGTCCGGACACGAGGCCGTGTGGGAGCAGGTGTGCCGGCTGCGGGGGACCCGCACCGACCGGGTGTCGACCCTGCTGGTGCTCGACGACTTCCTGATGGAGGAGTACGTCCACGGCCGGGAGTTCAGCGTCGAGACGTTCAGCTTCGCCGGCCGGCACGTGGTCGTCACGATCACCGAGAAGATGACCGACCCGGGCCACTTCGCCGAACTCGGCCACGCCGTGCCGGCCCGGCTGACCGAGGACGCCTGGGACCGGGTCGGCGAGTGCGTCGGCACCTTCCTCGACCACCTGGGCTTCACCGACGGCCCCTGCCACACCGAGGTCCGCCTCAGCGGCACCCGGGCCCGCATCATCGAGGGCCACCACCGCTACGGCGGCGACGCCATCCCCGAACTCGTCCGCGCCGTGTACGGCATCGACCTGGACCGGCTCGCCGTCGGCTGGCCGTTCCGCCTGGTCGACCCGTTGCCGGACAGCCCCGCGCCCCGGGGTGCGGGCTGTGTGCGTGCCGTCGTCGGCCCACCCGGTCGGGTGCTGTCCGTCGAGGGGGTGCAGGAGGCGGCCCGCCAGCCCGACGTCCTGGCGGTCCGGATCAGTGCCCGGCCCGGCGACGAGGTGCGCCCGCTGCGGGACAACTGGGACCGGCTCGGCCTGGTCGCCGTCACCGGCCCCACCGTCGTCGCCGCCGCACAGCGGGGCGCGCGGCTCGTCGACGAGTTCATCCGCATCCGCATCCGCGACGACCGGGGTGCCGTGCACCTGGCCCGGGTCGCCGAGGTGCACCAGCTGACCGGGGCGGTGGGGTAGGTGAGCGTGCTGATCCTGCACCGCAATCCGCTGGAGCCGTTCCCGTACCGGGACTGGCTGGCCGACCACGACCAGCCGGCGGTGCTGCTCGCCGCCCGCGACAAGATCGAGTCCTTCGGCGAGGAGATACCGACCGACACCCTCGGCCTGGCCCACCTGGAGGTGCTCGACCACTACGACCGGGACGTGGCGGCCCGCGCCACCGCGCTCGCCGCCCGCCACCGGCCCCGGCACGTCGTCGCCCTGCACGAGGCGGACCTGGAACTCGCCGCCGAGCTGCGGGCCCGCTTCGGGCTGCCGGGCCCCCGGCCCGCCGACATCCGGCCGTTCCGCGACAAGCTGCTGATGAAGCAGCAGGCGGTGGCCGCCGGCATCGAGGTGGCCCCGCACACCCTGGCGACCACGGCCGGGCAGGTACGGGCCTTCGCGGCCGACCACGGGTACCCGGTGGTGCTCAAGCAGCGGGCCGGCTACAACTCCGTCGGGTTGCGCATCGTGCGCTCCGCCGGGGAGCTGCCCGCCCACCTGGACGAGCTGTACCGCGACGGCGACCGCGACGACCTGCTCGTCGAGCGGTTCGTGCCCGGCCGGATGTGCCACGTCGACGGGTTCGTCCGGGCCGGCCGTACCGTGCTGGCCTGGCCGTCGCAGTACCAGTACGACCTCGCCTCGTTCGGCAGCGATCCCGGCCCACGTATCGACGTCACCCTCGACCCGGACGACCCGCTCACCGGGCGGCTGCTCGACCTCGTCGACCGGGTGCTGGCCGCCCTCACCCGTTGGCCCGGTGGGCTCACCGACCACGCCTTCCACGCGGAGGTGTTCCACACCCCCGACGACCGGCTGGTGCTCTGCGAGATCGCCTGCCGCAGCGGCGGGGCGAAGATCCGCGAGGTGTTCGAGGTGATGTTCGGCGTCAACCTGGCGGAGGCGGAGCTGCGTACCCAGTTGGGACTGCCCGTACCGGCGTTGCAGCGGCTCACCGGCGACGCCCGCCCGCGTCCGCGCAGCATGTCCGGCCAGATGCTGATGATGAAACGTCCCGGGCTGGTCCGCACGGTGCCCAGCCCGCCGACCGAGCCGTGGGTCCGCCGGTTCTGGTGCTGGGCCCGGCCCGGGCAGGTGATCCCGCCGGCCGCCGGGTCGGCCGACTTCCTCACCGCCGCCGTCGCCGCCGCCCCGACCCGGGTCGAGTGCGAGGCGCGGCTACGCCGCCTCGGCGACCGGGTCGCCGCGCAGATCCAGATCGGGGAGGCGTCGTGACCGGCCGGGGAGTCCAGGCCCGCTACATGGCGGCGATGGTGATCGACGCCACCGGCAGCGGCATGTACCTGCCGCTGTCGCTGATCTACTTCCAGCACAGCACCGGCCTGTCCGTGGGACGGGTCGGCGCGATCGTCAGCGCGGCGGCGGTGCTCGGCCTGATCGCCAACCCGCTGACCGGGGTGCTCGTCGACCGGTTCGGCGCACGCGCCGTGGTGGTGGGCGGCTACCTGCTGCGCGCCGCCGCCTTCGCCTGCTATCCCCTGGTCGACTCGGCGGGGCCGCTGTTCCTGGCCGTGCTGGTGGTGGCGTTCGGTGACGTGTCGTTCTCCCCGTCGGTGCACTCGCTGGTCGCGGAGATCGCCAGCGGCAGCGCCCGGGACAAGCTGATCGCCGCGCAGCGGAGCCTGCGCAACGCCGGGCTCGGCGCGGGTGGTCTGCTGGCCGGGGCGGCGCTCACGGTGCGGGCCGACCAGGCGTTCACCGTGATCGTGCTGACCAGCGCGGTCGCCTTCACCGTCGCGGCCGGGCTGATCCGCGCGATCCCCGTGCACCGCCGGTCCGGCGGCACCGCCCGGACGACGCAGGGTCGGGGCTACCGGCTGGTGGCCCGCAACCGCCCGTTCCTCGCTCTCACCCTGCTCAACGTGCCGACCGCGTTCGGCTACATGGTGCTGGCGGTGAGCCTGCCCGTCTACGTGACGCTGCACCTGGGGCAGCCGGCCTCGCTCGTCGGCGCGCTCTACGCGGTGAACACCATCGGCATCGCGGTGGCGCAGATCCCGGTCACCCGGGCGTTGACCCGGTTCCGCCGGTCCCGGGCCGTGGCGGCCGGTGCCGGCGTGTTCGGGCTGTCGTTCGTGTCGTTCGCGGTGCTCGGCGCGACGGCCGGCGGCGCGGTCCTGCTGGCCGGCGTGTTCGCCGCGACCGCGCTGTTCACCGTCGGGGAACTCCTGCACGGGGCGACCGCGTCCGCGCTGGTGGTCAACGCGGCTCCCGAGCAGACCCGGGGCCGGCACCTCGCCGTCTACCAGCTGTCCTGGGCGGTGCCGGGCGCGTTGGCGCCGGCGGTGCTGACCGCGCTGCTGTCGCTGTCGCCGACCGGCATGTGGCTCGTGCTGGCGGCCGGTGTGGTGGTGTCGGCGGTCGGCGTGCTGCGCCTCGAACCCCACCTGCCCCCGGCGGCGGTCCGGGCGCCGGCCGCGCCGCCGGCGACCGACGGGCCGACCCCGCCGTCACCCGGGGACACCGCCCACGGCGGTCCGGCCGCCGATCCGGCCGGCGGTCCCGCCGCTACTGATCCGCCCGGCGGCGTGCCCGCCGCCGGCCCCGTACGAGTCAGGGAGAGTCACTGATGGGTGTTGCCAGCTGGGTGGTCCTCACCGGCGACGATCCACGGCACGCGCCACCGGCAGCCGCCGGCCAGTGCGGCTGGGTGAGTCAGATCGCGCCCCTGATCACCGAGTTCAGCCGGCCGGGGGACCTGGTGCTCGACCCGTTCGCCGGGTGGGGTACCAGCCTCGTCGCTGCCTCGGTCACCGGCCGGCGCGGCATCGGCCTGGAGATCTCCCCGGACCGGGCCAAGCAGGCGACGCGCCGCCTGGAGGCGTACCCCGGCCAGGTGATGATCTGCGGTGACGCCCGCCGGCCCCCGGTGCCCGACCGTAGCGTCGACTTCCTCGTCACCGACCTGCCCTACTTCGGCACCGCGCTCGACACCGACTCCCCGGTCGACGGCCAGTTCTACGCGCTGCGCGACTACTCCGCCTACCTGACCGCCCTCGACCACGCCTTCCACGCGCTGGCCCGGGTGCTCAAGCGGGGCGCGTACGCGGTCGTCGCGGTGCAGAACCGGCGGGTCGCCGACCGGTTCGTGCCGCTGGCGTGGGACGTCGGCCGGGTGCTCGGCGGTCACCTCACCCTCGGCGACGAGCGCATCCACCTCTACCCGCGCCCGGTCACCGAGGGGGACCCGATGGTCAACAACCGGGGGCACGAGTACCTGCTCGTCGCGCGGAAGCGGTAGCCGCCGCTCAGGAGCCGACACCCACGCCCAGGGCGCGCTTGTCCGGCTTGCCGCTCGGCCCCACCGGCACCCCGGCGATCACCTCCACGGTCGTCGGGACGGCGGCCGCGCCCAGGGCCGCCGCGACCCGGGCGCGCAGCCGGTCGACGTCCACCGGGTCACCGCCGGCCGGCACCACGTACGCGTGCACCGCCTCGCCGGTGACGTCGTCGGGGCGGCTGACCACGTACGCCTCGGCGACGGCGGGGTCGGTGGCGAGCACCCGCTCGATCGGGCCGGCGTACACCAGGTTGGCGTTGACGATGATCACGTCCCGGGCCCGGCCGGACAGGTGCAGGTAGCCGTCGGCGTCCAACCGGGCCAGGTCGCGGGTGCGCACCCAGCCGTCGGTGAACACCTCGGCGGTCTCGGCCGGGTCGCCCCAGTAGGCGTCGGCCTGCGCCGGGGTCCGGACGAAGAGTTCACCCTCGGTCGCCGGCCGGCCGTCGGCGTCCCGGACGGACAGGTCGACCACCGCCGGGGCGCGCCCGACCGAGGCGAGCCGGCGCGGGTCGGCCAGCAGCTCGGCCGGGGTGACCATCGAGATCATCCCGGTCTCGGTCTGCCCGTAGCCGTGGAAGACGACCGGGCCGAGCACGTCGAGCGCCTCGGCGAGCCGGGACGCGGTGAGCGGGGAACCGGAGACCACGAGCGCCCGCAGGCTGCCCAGGTCGACCGGGTCGGTGCGCTGGTCCCGGACGAGCTGGTGCAGCTTGCCGACGGTGATCACGCTCGCGGTGGCCCGGTGCCGGGTGATCATGCCGGGGAATCCGGGCGGGCGGGCGGCGACCAGGGTGCCCCCGGCGGCCAGGGTGAGGATGCCGTACTCCAGCATCACCTGGCTGCTCAGCGAGCCGAAGACCAGGTAGCGCCCCAGCCGGGGGGCGAGTTCGGCGATCGCCGGTGGCCACCGGTCGGGGTGGGCCGCCCAGGCCGCGCTCATCGCCGCGTACGTCTGGGCGCAGCCCTTGGGATGGCCGGTGCTGCCGCTGGTCCAGGTGATCCGGGCGACGTCGCCGGGCCGGCCGGCGGCGACCAGCGGGCTGCCGTCGTCGGTGGTCCCCGCCAGCGTGGCGAGCCGGGCGTCGTCGACGAGCAACGCGTCGTCGCTGGCGAGCAGCCGGTCGAGTTGCGCCGGGGTCAGCTCCGGCCGGATGCCGGACACCCGCGCGCCGACGGTGAACGCGGCGAGGACACCGGCGAGCGCCTCCGGGGTGACCCCGATCCGCAACGCCACCGCCCGACCCGGCCCGATGCCGGCGGCCCGCAGCCCGCTGGCGATCCGCCGGACCAGGTCCGCCAGCTCGGCCGCGCCGACGATCCGGTCGCCGTCCTCGAAGACCGGCCGGTCGCCACCGGTGGTGAGCAGCCGCAGCACGGGCTGCGGCCACAGCACCCCACCCGCGGCGGCCCCCGGCCCGGGGCCGGCCCCCCCCCCCCCTCCGGGGC
>NZ_JBMDWU010000406.1:0-10053 GCF_048594385.1 Micromonospora sp.
CGCCTCGCGCGCCGCGGCGCGCGGGGCCCCGCGCCGCCCCCCCCCCCCCCCCCCCCCCCCCCCCCCCACGGCCGTATCCCCCGTCCGGAGCAGGTCGAACGGGTGTGGCATGGTTGATGGCGTGGTGATTCCGACGGGGGAGCGTTCAGGTGCCGTCGGCTCCGGTGGTCGTCGGGGCCGGGCGGGCACGGGTCAGATCGGCGCGCTCGGCGTGCACCTGGCCGATCCGCGGGTCGAGGCGTCCGTGCTGGGCCTGCTGGACGACGTCGAGGTGGAGCTGCGGGCCAGCGTGTCCAGCGCCGACCCGCTCGTCACCGAGGCGGCCCGGCACCTCGTCGAGGCGGGCGGCAAGCGGTTCCGGCCGTTGCTGGTGGCGCTGGGCGCGCAGTTCGGCGACCCGGGGGGCCGGCAGGTGGTGCCGGCGGCCGTGGTGATGGAACTCACCCACCTCGCCACCCTCTACCACGACGACGTGATGGACGAGGCCGCCGTGCGGCGGGGCGCGCCCAGCGCGAACTCCCGCTGGACCAACTCGGTGGCCATCCTGGTCGGCGACTACCTCTTCGCGCGGGCCGCCGACATCGCCGCCGACCTCGGTCCGGAGGCGGTACGGCTCCAGGCGCGCACCTTCGCCCGGCTCGTGCACGGGCAGATCGCCGAGACCGTCGGCCCCCGCACGGCGGACCCCGTCGACCACTACCTGCGGGTGATCGCCGACAAGACGGGTTCGCTGATCGCCACCTCGGCCCGGTTCGGCGGCATGTTCGGCGGGGCGACCGAGGAGCACACCGAGGCCCTCGCCGGCTACGGCGAGACCATCGGGGTGGCCTTCCAGCTCTCCGACGACCTGCTCGACATCGCCTCCGAGTCGATGCAGTCGGGCAAGACACCCGGCACCGACCTGCGGGAGGGGGTGCCGACCCTGCCGGTGCTCTACGCGCTGGCCGGCGACGACTCCGACGCGGCCTCGGTGCGGCTGCGGGAGATCCTGGCCACCGGCCCGCTGGTCGACGACGCGCTGCACACCGAGGCGCTCGGCCTGCTCCGGGAGTCCCCGGCGCTCAAGCGGGCCCGGGAGACCGTCCGCAGCTACGCCGAGGACGCCCGCGCCCAGTTGACGCCGCTGCCGCGGATTCCGGCCCGGCAGGCGCTGGAATCGCTCTGCGACTACATCGCCGACCGCACCAGCTGAACCCCGCGCCGCCCGGGTCCGGCCTGCTCATGGCGTGGCGGAGCGGCGCAGCAGCCGGCTGCCGGTGAGCATGAGGACGGCGGCGAGGAGCATGGCGACCCCGGCGGTCAGCCACATCACCGGGTAGCCGCCGGCCCCGGCGAGCGCACCGAGCCCGAGCGGGCCGAGGCAGCCGCCGGCGTACACCCCGGTCTGGGTGATCGAGGTGGCGGCGGCCGGGGCCCGCGGGTGCAGCCGGACCACCGCGAAGTTCAGCAGGCCGGGCCACGCCCAGCCCAACCCGAAGCCGAGCACCACCCCGACGGTCAGCGGCACCGCCCCGGCCACCGCCAGCAGCCCCAACCCGACTGCCCCGACCACCAGCATCGCGGCGATCAGCGCGACGTGACCGGTGTCCCGCCGGTCGGCGAGCCAGCCGACGCCGATCCGGGCCGCCACGCAGACCGCGCCGCCCAGGGTGAGCACCAGTCCGGCCGGGCCGGGGGCGAGCCCTCGGTGCACCGACGAGTCGACCACGAAGGTGCCCAGCGCGTTGGCTGCGCCCGCCGCGAGGGTGGCTGCCACGCCGACCACCACCAGCGCCGTGGTGGCCCCACCGCCGCGTTCCGCCGCGCGCTCCCGTACCGGTCCGGCCGGCTGCGGGGGTACGGCCGGCAGCGCGGCCAACGCGGCCCCGGCGGCGGCCACGAAGGCCCAGCGCCAGCCGGCGGTGAGGGCGATCGCCGGCACCGCCGCCCCGGCCAGCAGGGTGGACGCGGGGATGGCGGCCTGCTTCACCCCGAACGACAGGCCCTGCCGCCGGGCGGGCACGTGCCGGGCCAGCGCGGCGTTGCTGGCGAGTTGACCGAGGGCGTTGGCGGCGGCGCTGAGCGCGAGCAGGCCGACCAGCACCGGGTAGGAGCGGGCCAGTCCGGCGATGGCGAGCAGGCAGCCGGCGGCGAGTCCGACGGCGGCGCGGGCCACCACGGCCGGGCCGACCCGCTCCACCAGCCGGCCCGACGGCACCGCGGCGAGCGCGCTGACGCCGAAGTAGACCGACACGGCCAAGCCCAGCCCGGCGGGGGAGAAGCCCAGGTCGTCGCCCATCTGCACGGCGAGCCCGCCGACCAGGAAGACCGGCAGGACGCTGGCGATGGTGGTGGCGACCGCCCCGCCGCCGGCCCGCAGGGGACGTACGGCCGGCGTACGGCTGAGGGCGGTGTCGGTCATCGTGGGCCCAACCTACGCGAGTCGTGTTCCTGACAACGCTCGGCGTGTCGCCCGGGAACCCGCCGTATACCGCCTGATCTGGCATCCCCCACCCGAACGGGCGTTCCGTCTTGGCCGGGTTTTTCATATGGTGTAAGTCCCCGGCTGCGGAGGTGGTTGTGCGTGACCCCCTGGCGGAACCTTCGGATCTGATCCGAAGTGTGTCCCGCGCGCTACGCGTGCTCGAGTCGGTCGGTCGTGCCCCGAAGGGCCTGACGGTCAAGCAGATCGCCCGGCGGTGCGAGCTGACCGTCGCCACCACGTACCACCTGGTCCGCACCCTGGCCTATGAGGGTTACGTGATCCGGCGGGAGGACGGCACCTACATCGTCGGCCTGGAGATCGCCGACCGGTACCGGGAACTGGTCACCGCGTTCCGGGGCCCGGCGGCGGTCGGCGAGTCGCTGCGGCGGGCCGCCGTCGACACCGGGTGGAGCCACTACCTGGGTCGCTTCGTCGGCGGCCAGGTGGCGGTCACCGCCGTCGCCGAGGGGGCCCGCTCGCCTTACCTGGAGGACATGGTCCCCGGCTTCGACGAGGGCGCGCACGCCACCGCCCTGGGCAAGGCGCTGCTGGCCACCCTCACCACCGAGCAGCGCCTGCGCTACCTGCGCGACTACGGCATGCGGCCGTTCACCACCGCCACCCTCACCAGCCCCGAGGCGTTCGAGGCGGATCTGGCCGCCGGCGACCGGCGGGGCATGCAGTTGGAGCTGGGGCAGTTCCGGCAGGGGGTGGCGTGCGCCGCCGTCCTGGTCACCCCGGACAAGGACATGGAACGGCGGGTGGTGCTGGCCTGCGCCCTGCCGGCCAGCGAGATGATGACCTCCGCCCGGGTGGTCCGCGCCAAGCTGCTCACCGCCGCCCGCGCGGTCGCCGACGGCATCGCCGCCGACCTCTGAGCCGCCCGGCGTACGGGCGAAGGCCCCCTCCCGGACCGAAGCGGGAGAGGGCCTTCGCGGCCGGCCCGGCGGGGCCGACCCGGGACGGGCGCGTCAGCTGCCGATCGGGCCGCCGTCGAGCCGCCAGGTGACCACCACGCCCGGCTTGGCGTAGTCGCCGTCCGGCCAGGTCGACGCCGGCTTCTCCACCGACGCGCCGGTGATCTCACCGGGGTGCTGCACGGCGACGAACACCGACCGGTTGTCGCCGGTGATGAACGGCCCGCAGGTCTCCGCACCCAGCGGCACGGTCAGGAACTGCTTCAGGTGCCCCCGTTCCGGCCCCTCGACGGCGGTGGCGAACAGGCCGTCGTTGCTGCCCAACGCGTTGCCGTCGGTGGAGATCCAGAGGTTGCCGGTGGCGTCGAAGGCGACGTTGTCCGGGCAGGAGATCGGCGAGACCTTCGTCTTGTCGTACCCGGCGAAGTAGGTCGACGGGTCGGCCGGGTCACCGGCGACGATCGGCAGCGACCAGGTGAAGGACTCGGCCGTGTTGTCGCCCCGGTCCTCGACCAGCTCCAGGATCTGCCCGTGCTTGTTGAGGTTGCGCGGGTTGATCTCGTCGGCCGCCGGCTTGCCGGCCTTGCCCCGGTCGGTGTTGTTGGTCAGCGCCACGTACACCTTGCCGGTGAGCAGGCTCGGCTCGACGTCCTCCGGCCGGTCCATCTTCGTCGCGCCGACCTTGTCCCCGGCGAGCCGGGTGAAGGTGAGCACGTCGGCGGCGGTCATCCCGTCGACGTATGAGCGGTTGCCGCTGACCAGCCTGATCCACCGGCCGGTGCCGTTGAACGCGCCGTCGGCGGGCAGCTTGCCCGAGCCGTCGATCTCGGCGGCGCTGGTCTGGGTGAACTGCGCCACGTAGAGGGTGCCCGACTCCAGCAGGGTCAGGTTGTTCTTGCGGGCCACCCAGGAGTCACCGGGCATGAACTTCTTGTCGGAGACGAACTTGTAGAGGTAGTCGAAGCGCTCGTCGTCGCCCATGTACGCGACCACCCGCTTGTCGCGGGCCACGATGACGTTGGCGCCCTCGTGCTTGAACCGGCCCAGCGCGGTGTGCTTACGCGGGCGGCTCTCCGGGTCGAACGGGTCGATCTCGACGATCCACCCGAACCGGTGCGCCTCGTTGGGGTGCTTCGCCAGGTCGAACCGCTCGTCGGCCCGCTCCCACTTACGGCTGCCGCTGGGGTAGCGGGCGGCGGTGGTGATGCCGTACCTGTCGAACTTCGGCTTCAGCTCGGCGGGCGCGGCGTCGGCGCCGACGAAGTACTGGTTGAAGTTCTCCTCGCCGGAGAGCACCGTCCCCCACGGGGTGACCCCACCGGCGCAGTTGTTCAGGGTGCCGACGACCGTGCGGCCCTTCGGGTCGGCGGCGGTACGCAGCCACGCCGAGCAGGCGGCCGGGCCGGTCAGCTCGAACTTCGTGGCCAACGCGGTGACCCGCCGGTTGTACGGCCGCCGGCCCTGACCCACCGGCCGCCACTGCCCGGTGCCGTCGACCCGCTCCAGTTCCACCACGGACATGCCGTGCGCGGCCATCGCGGTACGCACCTGCTCGACGGTGAGGTTGTCCAGGCCGGTGAAGCCGGGGAACATCAGGTCCTCGTTGGTGTACTCGTGGTTGACCACGAGCAGCGCCCGCCTGCCCCGCCGGTCCAGCGGCAGCACCCCGACGAAGTCGTTGTTGTAGCCGAACTGCTTGGCCTGGGCGGCGGCGGTCTGCCCGTGCAGGTCGAACCGGGGCGCACCGGGCAGCACCGGGTCACCCCAGCGGATGACCACGCTGTGGTCGTACCCGTTGGGGACGACCAGGGTGTCGAGCTGGTTCGGCGGGATCGGCTTGAAGGTCAGCGCGCCGTTGCCGACGCCGCGCTGCGGCGCGGTCGGGTCGGCCACCTCCGGCAGCACCGGGGTGGCCGGCGCGGCAGCGGCGGGGGCGGCCCCGGCCAACGCGCCGGCGGCGGCACCGCCGAAGCCGAGCACCAGCGCGCCCACCGCGCCCGCCCGGACCACGCCCCGCCGGGTCACCTCCCCCTCGACCAGGTCGCCGAAGTAGGTGTTGTCGGAGGTGTTGGGTACCGGGTGGTCGCAGGCGTTGCCGCAGCGGTACAGGCAGGTCATCGCATCGCGGCTGCCGTGCCGGGTGGTACCGAGCAGCGGGAGCAGCCGGGGACGGTCGCTCATGGAAGAAAGCCTCCTGGAAGCAGGTCGGTGGCACGCCGTTGTCACCTGCGCGACGTGCGTACCGGCCGGACGCTGCCAGGACGGGGTGAGCGGCCACCGGACTCGGTGTGAACCGGATGTGAACAGCAGTCACCGCTGAACCGTTCGGGGTCACGGCGCGTAATAACCGGCGGACACGTTTTCGCCGGACCTGTCGGGCGGGAAGCGAGGGGATCACCATCAGCGACCACGACGCCCAACTGCTGCGCGCCCTGCACGACGAGCACGCCGAGGCGCTATACGCGCACGCGCTGCGACTGGTCAACGGGGACCGCACCCGCGCCGAGGACCTGGTGCAGGAGACCCTGCTGCGGGCCTGGCGGCACCCCGAGTCGCTGGACCCGCGCCGCGGATCGGTCCGCGCATGGCTCTTCACGACCGCCCGTAACCTGGCGATCGACGCCTGGCGGCGCCGGTCGACCCGGGTCGGCGAGGTGTTCACCGACGACCTGCCCGAGCCGCCCGAGACGGTGGACGAAGCGGAGCGCGCGGTGGAGGCCTGGACCATCGCCGAGGCGCTGAACCGGCTCAGCCCCACCCACCGGGAGGTGCTGGTCGAGTGCTTCTACCAGGGCCGTTCGGTGGCCGAGGCGGCAGCCCGGCTGGGGGTGCCACCGGGGACGGTCAAGTCCCGCACCCACTACGCACTGCGTTCACTACGGTTGGCCCTGGCCGAGATGGGGGTGACCGGATGACCCGCTGCGAGTTCGCACACGACGACGGCGCGTACGTGCTGGGTGCGCTCGCCCCCGCCGACCGGGCCGCCTACGAGCGGCACCTGGCCGGGTGCGCGGCGTGCCGGGACGCGGTGGCCGAGATCGCCGTGCTGCCGGGCCTGCTGGGCCGGCTCGACCCGACCACGCTGGAGGAGTTCCTTCCGCCACCGCCCGAGGTCAGCCGGGTGCCCGACCTGATCGCCACCGCCCGGGACCGTCGCCGCCGGGAGCGGACCCGCAGCCGCCGACGGTACGCGCTGACCGCCCTCGTCGCCGCCGGGTTCGCCCTGGTGCTGGGCGTCGCCGGGGCGTCCGCCCTGCGTCCGGCCCCGACGACCGCGCCGACCGCCCAGGCGGTACGGATGGTGTCGATGGCGCCGGTGGCGGCCAAGACCCCGGCGGTGCACGCCGAGATCGGGCTGAGCGGCACCAAGTGGGGCACCGAGGTCACCATGCACTGCGGGTACGACGCGACGGCCGGCTACGGCAAGGCGTACACGTTCCGGCTGGTGGCCCGGGGGCCGGACGACGCGACGGAGCAGATCGCCTCCTGGCTGGCCGCCCCCGGCGACGACGTGAACCTGCGCGGGGCGACCCGGTTCACCGACGCCGAACTGGTCCGCCTCGAACTGCTACGCGCCGACGGGACGCTGGTGCTCAGCTACGACGTCCGCTGATTTCCGCAGGCCGCGCGGCGGTCCGGTGGTTCAGTGGGCGGCGGCGGGCAGCGGATCGGCGGCGCGGGCGGCGGCCCGGGTGCGTCGACCGTTGCGCAGCGCGTCCAGGCTGAAGATCACCAGGGCCAGCCAGACCAGGGTGAAACCGGCCAGCCGGGCCGGCGGCATCGGCTCGTGGAAGATCAGCACGCCGCAGCCGAGCTGGAGGACCGGGGCCACGTACTGGAGCATGCCGAGCGCGGTCAGCGGCAGCCGGTTGGCCGCGCCCGCGAACAGCAGCAGCGGAACGGCCGTCACCGCCCCGGCCGCCACCAGCAGCGCGGTGTGCCCGGCCGAGACCTCGCCGAACGTCGACCCGCCCCGGCTCGCCAACCAGCCCAGGTAGGCCAGGGCGGGCAGCGCCAGCACCGCCGACTCGACGAACAGCCCCTCCGCCGCTGGCAGCCCGAGCCGCTTCTTGGCCAGCCCGTAGCCGGCGAAGCTGGCCGCCAGAATCAACGCCAGGTAGGGCAGCCGGCCGTAGTCGACGGTGAGCACCGCGACCGCCGCCGCTCCCACCCCGAGCGCCACCCACTGTGCCGGGCGTAGCCGCTCCCGCAGCACCAGCACCCCGAGCAGCACCGACACCAGCGGGTTGATGAAGTAGCCGAGGGCGGTCTCCACCACCCGGGCGGAGTTCACCCCGTAGATGTAGGTGCCCCAGTTCACCGCGATCAGCGCCGCCGCGACGACGATCCCGGCCAGCGTCCGGGGGCGGCGGGCCAGCGACCGTAGGAAGCCGACGTTGCGCAGGGCGGCGAGCAGCAGCGCGACGAACACCACCGACCAGATGATCCGGTGGGCGAGGATCTCCATCGGCCCGGCCGGCCGGAGCAGCTTCAGGTAGATCGGGATGAAACCCCAGAGCAGGTATGCGCCGAAGCCGTAGAGGTAGCCGAGCCGTAGCGGAGTCACGATCCCACCGTAAGGGGTACGGCCGGAGTAGGCTCCTTTCCGGTGAGCGGGGTCACCGCTCGCCCACCCACTCCATCCACTGCGCCGCCGAGGCCGGGGTGAAGCCCAGCTTCGCGTACACCCCGTGGGCGTCGGCCGTCGACAGCGCGATCCGGCGTACGCCGTACCCGGCGAGATGGTCGCGGATCGAGCCGGCCAGCCAGGTGCCCACGCCACGACCCCGCACCTGCGGGGCGACGTAGAGGTCGCAGAGCCAGCCGAAGGTGGCCCGGTCGGTGACCACCCGGGCGATCCCGACCTGCCCGCCGTCCTGCGGTCGGTAGACGCCGTACGGGGTCGAGCCGGCGAGGGCCCGCTCCGTCGTCTCCCGGCTGCGCCCCAGCGCCCAGTAGGCGTCGGTGGAGAGCCAGTGGTGCACCAGCTCCCGGTCGATGCGCTCCGGGTCGGTGTCGAGCTGCCAGCCGTCGGGGTGGGTCAACGAGAACACCCCGCCACGCTAACCCCACCCGGTGGCCGTCCCGCCAGCCAATTCCCGTCCGGTGGCCGGCCCGGCGGGGCGAGCCGGCCGGCCGCCGCCCCGCTGGAGCGGCGGCCGGCCACCGGGTCAGTCGCGGTCGAGGATCGCCCCGAGGATCCAGGTCACGATGCCGACCAGGAGCGCGCCCAGCACCGCCTCGGGCCAGAACCCGTCCACGTGGAACGGCAGGTCCGCCTGCTCGGCGATCCAGCTGGTGAGCAGGAACAGCAGCCCGTTGACGACCAGGGCGATCAACCCGAGGGTGAGCAGGTAGAAGCCGCAGCCGACGGTCTTGATGATCGGCTGGAGCACCGCGTTCACCACGCCGAAGATCACCGAGACCAGCACCAGGGTGACGATCGCCTCGCCGGCCGAGCCGGTGTCGAGCGTGATGCCGGGGATGAGCAGCGTCGCCAGCCAGAAAGCCACCACCGTGGAGCCCAGCCGGATCAGAAGGCCCTTCAGAAAATCCATGGCCGGGATCGTGTCACGTGCCGTCCAGCCAGGGAACCCACGGTGACCCGTGCGGTCAGCGCCGGCCGGGGCGACCGACCAGTTGCGACTCGATCGGGGTGGGCGAGAGCAGCGCCCAGCGCAGCGCCCGCCGGTTGACCACCGCGACCATGTCGTCCCGGATGCGGGTCAACCACTCCGCCGCACCGCCCAGCCCCAGCGCGGTGCCCGCCAGGGCGGCCTCCGGCGGGTCGAGGGGTTGCAGCACCGCCAGATCGGCCCGGCCGAGGGTGTCGACGTCCGCCGGGGTCAACCCGTCCCGGACCACCAGGGTGGACACCCACCCCGCCCCGGGCGGCGGTTCGCCGGCAGCCGTACCCGCGTCGGCCACCACCAGCAGCGGACGCAGCGGGGAACCGGTGACGCCGACCGCCCGCCCGCTGGGGACCACCACCACCCCGCCCTGCTGCCCGCCGACCCCGCGTACGAACGGCTCCCAGGCGCGTGGCCGACCGGTCTGCACCAGCACCCCGGCCCCCAGCGCCAATGCCCGCAGCACCAGCAACTGGGCCGCCGCCAGCCCGCCGACCAGCACCAGCCTGGTGCCCTCGGCGCGGAACAGCCGGACCGTCACCGCGCCGCCCTGCCGGTTGGCCCCCACCATCAGCCCCGCCCCGCCGAGGGTCAGCTCCGGCGGCTCGACCCCGGGCGTGGCCACCCCGGGCACCGCCAACGGCAACGTGGCGGCCAGGCCGGGCAACTGCGCCCCGTCGAGTCGACACAGCTCACCACCGGCGTCGGCGACGAGCCGGGACAACCCCTCGGCGGCGTGTTCCAGCGCGACCGGCGTGGTGGCGGCCAGCCGTACCGTCAGGCACGTCGCCGGTGCGGTGTCACCGACGCGCGGACCGGCCCCGAGCGCGACGGTGGTGGCGGTCGCCGGCAGGGCCAGCAGCCGGGACACCAACCGGCGACCCGGATCGACCCGGGCGTCCGGCCAGCGGACCAACCGGAAGGTGGCCTGGTGCTGGTCGCCGGTGCACAGCCTCGACCAGTTCTCGCGCACCGGCCGGTCGGGGTCGTGGTGGGCGAGTTCGGCCAGCACCCGCAGCGCGGCATCGCCATGACCGGCCTG
>NZ_JBMDWU010000407.1:0-27400 GCF_048594385.1 Micromonospora sp.
TCCTCGTCGGGGCCGGCGAAGCGGGGTGCCAGCAGCTCCGCCCAGCCCGGGCGGTAACGGACCGACACCGCCGAGTCGTTTCCGAACGAACCGGGGACCCACGTCCCTCGGGGTGAATCCGCAGCCACTGCGGTAGGGCGCCGACTTCCCGCCCGAACCCGTCAGCTAACCCGGTAGGCGGTCGAGGAAGAAGGAGCCCGGAGCCCGGTGGCACACCATGCCCCGCGGCCACCGTCGCAACGGACGACCCAGGTCGCCCGGAACACGACGGTGCCGCGCCCACGCTGGTCCCGCTTCACCACCAGCCTCGCCACCCTGGCCGCCGCCGCGGTCGTACTGACAGGTGGCCCCACGGCAGCGCACGCCGACCCCTCGGTCGCCGAGATCGAGCGACAGATCGACCAGGACTGGAACAAGCTCGAACCGCTCATCGAACAGCACAACGCCACCCGCATCGACCTCGCCGCCAAGCGCCGGCAGGCCGACGCGCTCGGCAAGCGGATCGCCCCCCTGCAACGCCGCGTCGACCAGGCGATGAACCAGGTCAGCGGCCTCGCCGTGCAGGCGTACAAGGGCGAGAACGTGTCCACCGTCAACGCCCTGCTGGGCAGCCGAAGCCCGAGCCAGGTGGTCGAACAGTTGGGGCTGCTGGACCGGTTCGCCAGCCGCCAGCAGCGCGAGGTGCGGGAGGTCGCCCAGCTCCGCGACGAACTCGCCGCGACCAAGGCGCCGTTGGACGAGATGGTCGCCCAGCTCACCCGTACCGAAGCACAGCTCGCGGCCCGCAAGAAGCAGATCAACACCGAGATCGACCGGTTGCAGAAGCTGCGGCTGACGGTCTACGGCAACGGCGGTGGTGGCAAGCTGCGCCCGGCCCCGTGCCCCGCCGGCTACCCCGGTGGCCCGGCCGGTACGGCGGTCAAGTTCGCCTGCGCCCAGATCGGCAAGCTGTACGTGTGGGGCGCGGCCGGCCCGAACAACTACGACTGTTCCGGGCTGACCATGGCCGCCTGGGCGAAGGCCGGGGTGTCGTTGCCACACAACGCCCGGCAGCAGCGCCAGGTCACCGACCGGGTGAGCCGGGCCGACCTGCGCCCCGGCGACCTGGTCTTCTACTACTCCGACCTGCACCACGTCGGGATGTACGTCGGCGGCGGCTGGGTCGTGCACGCCTCCCAGGCCGGCAAACCGATCACGATGAAGCGGGTCGACGACGGGCCGGTCAACAGCTACGGCCGACCCGGCTGAGCCACCGTGTCCGGGCCCCGGACCCGGGGCCCGGACACGGCACGCCGCGTCAGCCGATGGGCCAGGTGCGCCAGTTCTGCCAGGAGCGGCTGGGCGTCGGCCCACGCTGGCCCTGGTAGCGCGATCCGTACACCGCGGAGCCGTACGGGTGCTCGGCCGGCGAGGAGAGCCGGAAGATGCAGAGCTGGCCGATCTTCATGCCCGGCCAGAGGGTGATGGGCAGGTTGGCCACGTTCGACAGCTCCAGCGTGACGTGGCCGGAGAAACCCGGGTCGATGAAACCGGCGGTCGAGTGGGTGAGCAGCCCCAGCCGGCCGAGGCTCGACTTGCCCTCCAGCCGGCCGGCGAGCTGGTCGCCGAGCGAGATGACCTCGAGCGTGGAGGCGAGCACGAACTCGCCCGGGTGCAGCACGAACGGTTCGCCCGCCGGCACCTCAACCATCGACGTCAGGTCGTCCTGCTGCATCGCCGGGTCGATGTGGGTGTAGAGGTGGTTGTTGAACACCCGGAACAGCTTGTCGAGGCGCACGTCGATGCTGGAGGGCTGCACCAGACTCGGTTCGAACGGCTCCAGCGCCAGCGCGCCCGCCTTGATCTCGGAGACGAGGTCCCGGTCGGAGAGCAGCATCGGGACACCATATCCAGCGCCCCGGCCGGACCCGCCCACCGGGCCGCCCCACCGGCCGGCGTCGTCGCTGGCGCCGAGGCGTACGTCGGGCCGTTCGACCTGCGTGTCGGACTGATTTTAGAACGCCTGTTCGATAGGATGACCGCATGGCATCCTGGTCCGCATTCGCCGCCGACGAGCCCCGCCTCGCCGACGGGATCCGCCTTCTCCTCCAGCAGTACGGGTCGGGTTTCGGCTACCTGGCCACCGTCCGCGCCGACGGCGGTCCCCGGGTGCACCCGGTCTGCCCGCTGGTCACCGACGGCGGGTTGTTCTGCTTCGTCGTCGACTCGCCCAAGCGGCGTGACCTCGAACGCGACGGCCGCTACGCGCTCCACTCGTTCCCGCCGGAGGAGAGCGACGACGAGGCGTACGTCGCCGGTCGCGCCGAGCCGGTGACCGATCCGGCCCGGGTGGCGCTGGTGGCCGAGATCGGTCGGGCCGCGCCCCAGGTCGACTGGCGGCTCTTCGAGTTCAGTGTCGACGTCGCCATGCTCACCCGGCGCGAGCACGGCGGCCCGTTCGGCGGCGACGCCGGGCATCCCGCCGTGCAGGTCTGGCTCGACCCGGTTCCCGGTCGGCACGGTGTCGCCGGCCTGCCCGACCAGCGACCGTCCCGGCGCGGCCGGCACGGGTTCGACACCCGCCGCACCGCCGCCTGACCCCGGAAACGACGGTGCCGGCCCCGTCCCCAAGGGACGGAGCCGGCACCTGACGCTGTGCCGTGCCAGCCGGGTCAGGCCGACGCGCGGTACGCGCTCCAGGCGTTCACCATGCGGCTCGCCTGCCCAGCGGTGAACTGGTACATGCACGAGTCGTAGGTGTAGTCCATGAAGTTGGTGATCGGGTCCTTGCCGGTCGCGGTGCAGGTGTCCCGACCGGTCGGGCACTGGTAGGCCGGCTCACGCTCGGCCGGGGTGTCCGAGACGCCGTCGCCCGAGCCCGAGCAGCCACCCTGGAAGGTGTGGTAGAGGTTCAGCCAGTGGCCGACCTCGTGGGTGCCGGTGTCGCCCAGGTTGTAGTTGGTGGCGGTGCCGTTCGGCAGCGACTCGCCGAGCACCACGACGCCGTCCATCACGTCCAGGGTGCGCTTGGGGAACGTCGCCCAGCCGAGCAGGTCGTCGCTCAGCTCACCCAGGTACATGTTGAGGGTGTTCTTGCCGCCGGTGCGCAGCTGGGTCTTCATCGCCCGCTCGGCGGAGGAACCCTGCACGATCGGGTACCACGACGCGTTGGTGACCCGGTTGATCTTCTGGAGCTGGAAGGTGAAACCCGTGGCGGCCCCACCGGTCGCACCGCTGTACGCCTGGTTGAGCACGCTGATCTGCGAGTTGATCATCGAGTCGGGGATGTTGCCCCCGGCCCGGGTGCTGTCCCGCTGGATGACGTGCACGACGACCGGGACGCTGATCGGGGCCAGTGCCACCGTCGTGCCCTCGGTCGAGCCGCTGCGGTGGCTGGACTTCGACCGCAGGGCGCTGTTGCGCAGGGCGAGGGCGAAGTCCGCCTCCCGCTCCTGGACCTGCTGGGCGGTCAGCGCGTTCGGGTCGTGCCGCTTGTGGGCGGCCTTGCTGCCGCCACGGACACGGGCGTCGGAGTGGACGTCCGCGTGGGCGTCGGCTGGCTCCGCGCAGGACGTGTTGTCGGGGGCTGCGGAGTACGCGGAAGCCGCAGGTACGACGCCCACCGCAGCGGTGCTCAGCAGCAGCGCGAAGGTCGTCGACGCGACACCGGCGGCACGCCGGGTCAGCAGGTTGGGACGCAGTCCCATGGGCCCACCTCTTTCTGGCGGCGCGACAGGGGGTATGTCGCACCGAGGTCGTGAACGTGGGGGTGACGTTACAACTGATCGACACGTTTGAGAACGTCCCCAAGCTGCTTGTGTGAAACATCTGACCGTTTCTTTTGCACCCTTCGTGTTCCGGTGGTCACGACCGGTGTCGACGACGCGCGGGGGTGCCCGGGTGCGCGGGTGTGGTCACCTCAGGTACAGTGGTGCCGCTTGCGGGTGTAGTTCAATGGCAGAACATCAGCTTCCCAAGCTGACAGTGCGGGTTCGATTCCCGTCACCCGCTCCACGCACGGAAGCCCTGATCAGGACACACGTCCCGTCAGGGCTTCCGTGGTTCTAGAGCATGCTGAAACAGCAACGGGCCATTAGCGGGCCATTAGCTCGCCTCGGCGGCCGGTCCGTCGCCCTCGGCAACCCGCTTGACCTTGCGCTTGCTCGGCTTGCGCCGGGCTGCCTTGACGGCCTTGTCGATCGCCTCGGCGATGCCCTGGTCGGCCTCCCGGTTGGCGTGCTGATAGATGAGCGCGGCACGCGGGCTGTCGTGCCCCATCCGCGCCATGATGTCGCGCAGGCTCGCCCCTGGTGCCCGCGACGCGAGGGTGTTGCCGGTGTGCCGCAGGTCGTGGAAGTGCAGCCCGGCCGCGCCGATCGCCGCTACCGCCTCGGGCCACTTGACCAGCTTGTTGAAGTTGCCGCGCCAGAGGTTCCGGCCGCTCTCCCCGGTGAACACGAACGCCTCGGGTGCCTCGCCGACGTGGCTGCCCATGTGCTGTTTCAGCACAGGTAGCGCCGCCTTGGGTAGTGCGACGGTTCGCACACCTGCCCGCGACTTGGGCGGGCCGAGAATCAGGCCGGTTCCCCGGTGCTCGACGAACGCCTGTCGCACGCGCACCGTGCCGGCCGACAGGTCGACGTCGCAGCGTTGCAGGGCGACCGCCTCGCCCCACCGCAGGCATCCGAACGTCGTGACCAGGATCAGCGCCCGGAAGCGCTCCGGCATCCGCTCGGCCAGCTCGAAGAGCTGCGGGACGGTGAGGACCGGCCGCTCTGCTGCCTTCTCCTGGTCGGCACCGACGATCCGGCACGGGTTGACCCTGATCAGTTCGTCTTCCTTGACGGCGGTCATCAGGACCGCGCGTAGCAGCCGGTATGCCTTGGCGGCCATGGTCACCGACACGCCCTCGGCCAGCAGCAGTGCCCGCCACTCGCGGACCATGGGCGTGTCGATCCGGTTGAGCGGCATGTCGCCGAGGTGCGGCGTGATGTGCCTGCCGAGGGTCCAGCGGTACAGGTGCACGGTCCGGGGCCGCAGGTTCGGCCGCTCGGCGATCCACCGCTCGGCGTAGTCTCGTAGCCGGATCTTGCCGCGCTCAGGGTCGATCCACTCGCCCCGCATCATCTGAGCCTCGACCAGCGACAGGTACTTCTCGGCCTCGGACTTGCGAGCGAACGTCTGCGGAGCGGAGCGCATCCGCCCGTCCGGGCCGGGATAGCGAGCCTGGTAGCGGCCGGACTCCCGCTTGCGGATGTTGCCGAATCGGCGGTGTCCCTCTTGGTTTGCCATGATCAGGCGACACTCCTCAATCCGCGCCAAACGGTCTCTGCGGTCATGGGCTCGACTCGTCCGGCTTGGACGACGGTGGCTAGGTCGGCGGGGTCGATCCGGATCGACCGGCCGAGACGGTGGAATGCGATCTGCCGCTCGGCAACAGCTCGGCGGACGTAGCGCGCGCTCATGCCGATGCGGCTTGCGGCCTCTTCGATGGTCAGCAACTCGGCGGGCAGTTCCAGTACTGGCGTGTGGCGGGTGGTCCGCTTGGCCATCGGGCGTGTCCCTTCCGGGCGGTGCGGGATGTATCGGGGTAGTGCGACAAGGAGTTGAGAGCACCGGTAGCGGCCGTTCCGGCGATGGGGGCGATCCGGTGAGGCGTGGCGGGCCGCGTCGACAGAGAGCCGTGCAGCGGCCCGCTGAGAGCCGCGCTGAGCCAAGATTCCGGCCGCCCTGGTGTCTTGGTGTGCCTCTGTGCTGAAACAGCCGCATAGCTCCCTGTTGCAGCATGTTCGGGGAGATCACTGCCAGAGTCCGGCTGTCCCCCTGCTGTCCCCCTCGTTTTCGCTGCTCAGAGCGGGTTGGGGGACACCGGGGACAGGAGGGACACCCGGGACTCGGTATCGGCCGCCGGTGTCGGCGGCGAGTTGCCCGTCGGCGAGCATCCGCTGACAGGTGCGCTTGACGTTGTCGTAGGCGAGTCCGACCCCATCGGCGATCACCTTGGGGGTGCTGCCGGGTGCGGTCCGCAGGAACCGCAGGATCGTCGCGCGGGTCTCGCCGACCTGGTGATCCTCGGCCGGTCCGTCGAGCATCTGCCAGGCACCGGCGGCGGGGTCGAACGTGAGGGCGTACTCGTTCTCGTCGACGTCGCGGCCGGTCACGTGCAGCACGCCGTCACCCTGGTTACGCGCCCGCTTGAGTACGAGGGTGGCGTCGGCGGCACCGGCGAGTCCGTTGGTCCCCGAGACCTCGGTGAGGAAATCGTCGGATCCGGCCTTACGCACGTGGTGGACCAGGACGAACGCGACGCCGTAGTCGTCGGCGACCTTCTTCGCCCGGCCGACAGCGGCGTAGTCGGCATCGTAGGCGGACGCGCCGGGGGCGGAGTGGCCGCGCAGCTTGGCGAACACGTCGATGATGACCATGCGGGCGTTCGGGTTGCGGTCCAGCCACGCGGCGATGGCCTGGTCGCCACCCTGCGGCAGCGGCGGACACTCGGTGGCGAGGGTGAGTCCGGCCGGGGCCTTGCGCTGGCCGAGAACCTTCCCGAGCCGGTTTTGCAGGCGGCGGGCGGTGTCTTCCAGGGCGAGGTACAGCACCGGGCCGGGCTCGACCGGGATCGCGCCGAACGCCTTGCCGCCGAGGGCGACGTCGAGCCCGAGGCCGAGCGACATCCACGACTTGCCGACCTTCGGCGGGCCGCAGAGCAGGTTCACGCCCTCGGACAGCACACCAGGCACGGCCCACTTCGGCGGGGCGAACTCCATCGCCATGATGTCGGCGGCAGTCCACGACGTGCGGATCCGAGCGGGCCGCGCCTGCGCGGGCGATAGAACCTCGGCGGCGTCCTCCGGCCCAGCGACGTGCAGTCTCGGGCGGTCCGGCCGTTCGGCCGGGATCGGACCAGTCATGCCGCGCTCCTGTCCGCGCCGATGCCCGGCGCAACTTGGGTTGTCGTGCCGCGCGCCAGCTCGGCGAGGGCGGCCATCTGCGGGCCGATGCCCCGCGCGTTGTCGAGCGGCCGCGCGGCGTGCGGCCAGATCGCGGAAACGGCGTCGGCGTAGTCGCGACCGGCGAGCACCGTGACGGTGCCGGCCGAGTCGATGCCGAGGCGGCGGGCCTGTGCCCGCAGGATCGGCACGGTGACTGCGCCGGTCTGGCCCATGCGCAGCTCGTAGGGCTCGATCCAGGTGTCCGGGGTGATCAGCCCGTAGCGGGCGGACAGAATGAGCAGTCGACCGCCGAGACGGTCGGCGGCCCGTCGACATGCCTGGTGGTAGCTGCCGGTGTACATGCGCCCAGCCGGTGCGGGACGGTCCAGCTTGGCTCCCCCGCAACCGACGATGACCAGCGTCTCGGCGCGGCTGAGCAACGTCTGACGCATCCGGGTGTTTACCGGGTCGGCGTAAGCCTTGCTGGCGGCCTGTCGGGTGATGCCGAGCGGACGGGCCACGTCGGCGTAGGACCAGCCCTCGTTGAGGACCAGGTCGACGGCCAGCCACTCGCGCGCCTCACGGGCAGCGGCCTCCATGCGGGCGATCGCGGCCAGTGCCTCGGACGGCGTGCGCGCGGCGGTCAGGTCGGCCATGTGCGCGGCGAGGTGCCCGGTCGCGGTGTCGAGCTGGGGCAGCATGTGACAACCGTGGTTGTCGCTGGGCCGGTTCATGCGGCGACCGTCCGGGGGCGGTGGGCACCGGCGGCGAGGCCGGAGCGGATCGTGCGCAGCGTTTCGAACCGGGTGAGGCCGATCGACAGTGCTGCCTGTTCCAGCAGCGCGGCGGCCTGGTCGACGGGCAGTGCTCCCCCGGCGGCGAGCTGGCCGAGGGCGACCGCGGAGACGTAGAGCGTGTGGTTGCGCTCGCCCTCGGCGGCGCGTCGGAGGTGGTCGAGCTGCCTGTTGATCGCGGCGTCCAGGTAGGCGCCGGCCCGGCCGGTCGGCAGGTCGACGGCGACCGGGCGTTGCGGCGGCAGGGGTGCGGGTGCGAGGCGTTCGGCGAGCCAGTCGGGAAGGTCGGCGACCGGCAGGTCACGGGCGACCGCGTAGGGGCGGCCCGCGACGGTGCTCCCGGCCGCGACGACGTAGCCACCGTGAGCGCGGGTGTCGACCAGCCAGCCGAGACCGTTGCCGCGCTCCCCGGCCGTGTTGCGCAGCGCCGGCCCGGCGGCCGGGTGTCGGAAGTACAGGTGTGTGCCGCCCCGCCCGGTGGTCACGGTGTAGGTGCCGTCGGGCACCGGCTGTCCGGCGGCCTCGCACAGCGCGGCGAGCACGTCGACGCCGTTTGTCGCGGCCGGGTACGGGCAACCGGGCGGCGGGACCTGGTCGGGCTTGCGGATGTCCAGGTCGACGACGACCAGTCCGGACGGGCCGCAGGCGATGCCGACGCCGTACGGGGTCTCGGCCCAGCCGCGCCGGATCCGGTCGGGGTCGACGGTGGCGCGGGCTTCCCAGCCGGTGTGCCCGTTGCGGCAGCGCGGGTCTCGGGCGGTGCAGTCGGCGGCCTGGTGGTCGGGGAAGGCCGGCCGCTTGTCGTTGGGCCGTAGGGGGAAGACGTGCCAGCCACGCGCGGCGGCGGCGAGAGCCACGTCGCGCAGGGATTCGTTGTCGGGCATGGGTTTCGGCCTCCTGATGTCGGGTGCTGACGGGTGTTCGCGCTGGTAGTTCTCGGCGGCACAGGCGGCGCAGTAGCGGGCCTTCTCCCACCGGGCGACCTGCAACGGCTGACCGGACACGGTGTCTTCGGCGGCGACGGTGCGGTCGCAGATGTGCGGGTAGGGCAGGTCGGTCGGCACGAGGCGGCCGAGGGCTTTGCTCGCGCCGATCCAGTGCCCGCCGGTCATCGGCCCGGCCGCCCGTCGTGGCAGTCGAGGCATTCGCCGAGCGAGCGGGGGATGTAGTAGTCGCGCAGCTCCCGGCAGGTCGGGCAGATGCGGCGGGCACGCAGCGCGGCCGAGATCGCGCGCCGCTGTGCGGGGCTGGCGGTGCGCTTGGGCCGGGCGAGGTCGACCCGGTACAGGTACGCGGTCCGGGTGCCGCCGACGCCCCGCCAGAGGATCTGCGCGGCGACCGGCTGACCACCCGGCCGCAGGCCGCGCGCCCGGAGCTGCCTGCGGGTGGCGTAGCCGTCCGGCGCACCCTGCCACCAGAACGTAGGGATGTCGTGCCGCTCGGCGTCGGGATCCCAGTAGGCGGCCCGGATCCGCGACATCAGCCGGCCCTCCGGTCGAGCGCCGGCCGGTCGGCGGCCCGGCCGCGCAGGGCGGCGGGCCGGATCGCGGCGACGGCGGCCAGCAGCTCGCGGCACAGGTGCAGCACAAGGCCGAGTTGCCGCCGGGCGGTGTCCTCGGTCCGGGCGAGCGGGACGCGGATGCGGATCTCGGCGTAGTCGACGTCGGCGGCGCGGACGCGGGTGATGACGGCCCGGCCGCCGAGCGGCCCGTCGGCGATGATGTCGGGGGCCTGGTGCAGGGTCACTCCGCAGCGGTGATCGCGGGTGCACCAGGTGGTGTGCGGCGTCTCGGTCCGGGTGAACCGGGCCATGGTCCGGGCCATCAGCGGGTGCCCTTGCCGTGCATCTCGCGCAGGCTGTTGATGATGCGGCGGCCGATGCGCAGGCGGCGTCCGTCGCCGTGGCAGCGGCGGCAGAGGCCGAACGCGCGGCCGAACGGGCTACGGCGGGTGCCGGTGCCGGAGCACTTGCGGCAGGCTCCGAACGGCCAGAGCCAGCACCCGAGGGCGTAACACAGCGTGGCGATCACGGCGGCGAGGATCAGCACGCCGATCGTGGTGGTTTCGGGGGTCGCGGTCGCGGCGAGGGCAGGCACAGTGAGCCTCCAGAGGGCGTTTTTGGGCGTGAAGGGCTGGCGACGCAACCCGCGACCGGTCAATGTCTGCGCTGACCAGGCCGGTCGCGGGTTGAGTCGCGGTGACGCGACCGGTCGCGGGCGGGCCGCGACCGGTCAGGCGGCCTTGCGGCGGATGATCGCGGCGTCGATGTCGTCGGCCTTGGCTCCCTTGAGGGCCTTGCCGGACCGCTTGACGTCAACGCTGCGTACACCGAACGACCGGACCTGAGCCGAGATCGACTCGGCGGTCACGTCCGCGTACGCCTCGGGAAGCCGGTCGGCGAGGCGGGCCGCGATCTCTTCCCACTGCGCGCCGGTCTCGCCGCGCTCGATCACGCTGCGGACGTCGGCGAGCACGTCGCGGACCTGCCGGGCGACGTCCTCGCCGGCCGCCATGCCGGACAGCGTGCCGGCCGCCTCGCGCAGCTTCCGCGCGGCGATCAGGATCTTCTCCGCGTCGTCGGCGTCGGCGAGGTACGTCCGCACGGTCGGGGTGGCGTCCGACGCGCCGCGCAGGATGCCGACGCCCTTGTAGCTGGGCAGCAGCGTCGACGAGTCGTAGCCCTCGGAGTTCGCCCCCGCCCCCAACACCAGGTCGGAGACGTTCCACGAGCCGGTACGCAGGGAGAACCGCACCGGGTGGTTGTCGCGGAAGCTGATGAACTGGGTAGCGACCTGCCCGCCGCCCACGCCCGAGGGCCGTTGGGTGGCGTCGACGAACCCGACACCGGCCGCCGGGGCGACCTTGACCAGGTAGACCAGCAGAGACGCGATCTCCTTGCTGATGTCGCCGAGGTCGAAGTACTCCTGAAACTCGTCCAGCACGACCAGGCGTACCGGCATTCGGTACTTCGGGTCACGGGCGATCTCGCGGGTCAGCTTGCCCTCGGGGCAGATGTCGACCGGCAGCTTGGACAGCCGCTCGTACCGGTCCTGCACGTCGGCCTTGATCTCGCGCAGCGCTTCGAGCGCGATCTCGGCGGGGTCACCGTCGCGGGTCATCGCCAGCCCGAACGCGTACCGGTCGGCGACCAGCGAGAACTTGCGCCAGTCCGGCTTGCCGCCGCCGTCCAGGACCGTCAGCTTCACGTACGGGTCCAGCGCGGCGTACAGGGCCAGCGAGCGAGCGGCGAACGTCTTGCCCTGCCGGGGCTGTGCGCCGATCAGGATGCTGTTCCACATCAGGTCAACGGCGACCTTGTTGCCGCGCTCGTCCAGCCCGAACGGGGCAGGCTGCCAGATGTCGGTGGGCTTGCACCGCAGCAGCGGCGTGCGGCCTGCGCCTTGGGCGAGCGGGTCGCGGTCGGCGACCCACAGCGTGTGCCGTCGGTGCGACGACGGGTCGCGGGTGATGAACACCTGCGACACCGCGACGTCCAGGCCCGAGGCGATCGCGCCGCGCGCCTTGACCGCGTCGTCGAACGTCTTGCCGTACGGCAGATCGATCGACACCTGCGAACCGGTGCCCGAGGCGTCGCGGGCCATGGTCGAGCCGAACCCGATCTGCTGGTGGGCCTTGTCCGGGTGCCCGAGACCAGCGGCGTAGTAGGCGCGCAGGATGATGTCCGGGTTCACTCGGCGGAAGCGGCCCGACACGGTGGCCGGGGTGATGATGCGTCGGTCCTGCGGGCGGCCGATGTGCGCCAGGAACGCGACCAGCAAGCAGGCGGTCAGCACCAGCGCCCACACCGGGGCGACGGCGTAGAGCACCGGACCGCCGACGCACACCGCGACGGCCTCGGCGGCGAGCACGATGCCGCGCCACATGCGGGTGGCCTTGACCTCCCGGTGCAGCTTGAGCCACATCGCGGGGTCGTTGGCGTCGGCGGCGGCCTGCCGCAGCCCGTACTGCTCCGACACCCACCACCACTTGAGCTGCCGACCGATCAGCCGGAACGTGCCGACCCCGGCCCAGAACGTAGCGAGGGTGGCGTACTGAGGTGCGCGGACCGCGTGGAAGCCGGCACGGTAGCCGGTCAGGGCGGCGGCCTGCGCGAGGCTGTGCCGGATGTTCGGCCACGTCGACCAGTTGGCCGGCACGATCGGCCGCTTGCCCGAGGCGTCGACCGGCGGCGGCTCGACCGGCATCCCGCCGCGCTGCGGCGTCTCGTCGAGGTTCACCTCGAAGTGCGTGCCCGACTCGGCGGCGGCCCGGCGTGCCCGCTTGGCGTCCAGGTCGACCACCTCGGCGACGTCGGCCTCGGCGGCGGTCCAGTCGAAGTTCTCGGGGTTGGGGTTGGGCGTGTTCACGGCGTTGTCCTCCGGTCTCAGGCGGCGATCACGAGGGCGGCGACGAACAGGAACAGGTAGTGGAAGGACTGATCGAGGGCGTAGGAGCCGGTGCCGAGCGACGGGTTGTCGTCGCGGCCGGGACGCGGGATGCCGAGGGCGTAGAACTTCGTGGAGCCGCACAGGTCGGCGAGGCGCTTGAGCGGGGTGCGCCGGTCGGCGATGTAGTGCGTGACGGCGGAAATCGTGAGTCCGGCGGCGACGTTGCCGGGGCTGACGTCCAGGTCGGTCGACAGCGCGAGGGCGGCGAGGGCGACCAGCGCGGTCAGCGTGTAGGTGGTGACGTGCGCGGCGCAGGCAATGCGGCCGGGCCAGCCGGGGCGGCCCTTGCAGTCGGCCTGGTGCTGGGTCTGAATCCAGTGGTCGGGGGCCTGGTGAGCGACGAACAGGGCGACGAAGACAGCAGCGAACGTGGCAGTCATGATGGAGGTCTCTCCTGATGTCTGGTGACTGATGGGAGGGCCGGTGACGCGGCGCTTGCTTGGCGGCGGGTGGCCGCGTCACCGGGCAAAGTCAGGCAGCGGCGAGGGCGGGCGTTTCCGCAGGTACCGGGGCAGATGGTGACGCATCGGTGACGCGCAGGGCGGCGAGGTGACGCCGCGCGGTCGAGACCGAGACACCGGCCTTGGCGGCGATTTCCGAGACCGGCGCGTCGGGCATCTTGGCGGCGGCCTTGGCGACCTTCTCGGCCGACACCGGACGCGGCGTGACCCGCTTCGCAGGCGTCTTCTTGACTGGCGGAGCCGGGGCAGGCTCGGCGGGTTGCTCCGGACCCCAGATGTCCTCGTTGGTGTAGACCGGCTTTGACTCGACCAGGTCGGCGGGGGCCGGGGTCGGCTCGCTGACCGCTTCGGCCTCGGTCGCGGTTTCGGTGAGGGTGCGAATCCGGCCGCCGATCTCGACCAGGCTGATCGACGCGACCACGATCAGGCCATCCACGCTGAACGGCAGCAGGTAGGCCGACGAGTCAGCCTCGCCGTACCGGACGGCCACGCCGACCATGTGCCAGTACGACACCCACGCCGCGATACCCGCGATGACGGCAGTCGCGCCGAGCCGCACGGCGGACAGTGCGCCACGCCGGGCCGGAATCCGGGAGATCAGCTCGACCGCCAACAGCAGCGCCACCGGCGACCACGCGGAAATGGCCTGACTGATCCCGTTGTCGGCAGCGTGCAGCACGTTGCCCGCCAGCGACGCCGCGATCCCGAGGGCGAACACCGACCGGACACCCCACCCGATGCGCTTGAGACGCTTGAGGTCCTGAGCCATCACGCGACCGCCTTCCGAACGGCGGGACGCGCGACCAGCTCGGCAGCGACGCGGGTCACGCGGGCCTCGGCCCGGCGCAGTCGACGCCAGTCGAGCGGCGACGGGCCGCCCTCAGCGGTCAACAACCGGATCTCGGCGTCGACCAGGTCGATCTCGGCCTCGATCAGCGGCATCTCGTGCTCGATCGCGGCAAGGTCGGCGGCAGTAGGACCTTGGAGATCGGACGGCAAGTGCTTCCTGTGCATCGGTGGATTCCTCTGCTGCTAGGTGCGCGGCCCAGTAGGGCCGGTCCGCCCTGCTGGGCTGTGACCTACGCAACCTAACAACTGATATGACACCAGGTCAACTGTTAGGGTCAAAGTCGGCTGTGACCAGGCAGAACGCCCGACGGCGGCCTACCATCTGGTAGGCCGCTGGTAGGCTTTTCAGGTTCCCCGGCTGCCGTGAGATGCGAGGTCCCGAGACATGACGTCCCCTGAACCCCGGCTGTCTAGGTCGGAAGCGCTACATCTGCAAGTAGCCCGCAAGCTGCGGAACGACATCGGGGCCGGAATACTCCGGGACGGGGAAACGCTGCCATCTACCCGAGAGCTGGCCAAGCAATGGGATGTAAGCGTCTTCACCATTACCGAGGCAATGCGACTCTTGGCCGATGAAGGATTGGTAGTCAGCAAGTCCAGGTCTAAGCGTGTAGTGCACGCGCCAGACCAAGCTCGCCGTAATGAGATACGGCTGCCGCAGCCGCAGGTAATCTTCGTGGGCGGCTATGCCGGGAGCGGCAAGACAGAGCTAGGTCGAATTCTTGCCAAGGAAACGGGTTGGCCGATGCTCGATAAGGACACGCTGACTCGACCAGTCGTCGAGGCTGCGTTAGAAATCCTCGGGCTGTCGCCGAATGACCGCGAATCCGAGAGGTATCTGACGCTGATCCGGCCTAGAGAGTACGAATCACTGATGGCTGCCGCGCTAGAGAATGTCGGCTGTGGGAGTAGTGCCATCGTGACCGCCCCGTTCATCCGTGAGTTCAACGATGCATCTTGGATCACCCGAACCCGAGCCATGTTTACCGGCCTCAAGGCCGTTACTACGCTGGTGTGGGTTTACTGCGATGCTGACTCGATGAACGGCTACATCAGGCAGCGGGGCGCAGCGAGAGACGGAGCAAAGCTTGCCGACTGGCCGGGCTACGTCGCCAGCATCAACCTTGACTTTCGACCCTCGGCCCCTCACGTAGTCGTCAATAACTGCACATCAGGCGAGCCGTTGCAGAGTCAAGCCGCAGAACTGCTTAAGACCGTCCTCGGTGGAGAACAGCCATGATGGGTGTAATCCTCTATGGCCCGCCTGCCGCAGGAAAAGACACCGTTACCCAAGAATTGGTAAAACTGGGAAACGACTACGCGCCCTTTCGTCGAATCAAGGTGGGGCGTGGTCGGACAGATGGATATCGGATGGGGACAGATGCCGACATTGAACGCCTGCGCGCGAGTGGTGACATCCTTTGGGAAAACGAGCGTTACGGGTCAACGTACGTAGTTGACTATTCGGCTCTGGTCACCGAGCTTTCGCTGCGGATTCCTGTACTGCATTTAGGGCAGCCGGATGGCATAACCGCCGTACGAAGCGCTTTCCCGCCCAGCTCATGGGTTGTTGTCTACATTTGGTCTTCTCGAAGTGTCGCAGCAGCTCGCATCAAGGCGCGGCAAACCGGCGACACGGCGGAGCGGCTCGCTGCCTGGGACGCTACCCCGCCGGTAGACGCAGATGTTGAGATCAACACCGGCGAACTGTCCGCGAAGCAAGCCGCTCAGCGTATCGATGAGGCGGTCCGGCTGCGCTGCACACTGTCCCCGGTGTCCCCGGTGTCCCCGCTGTCTCCCGAGGGTGATTGAGCTGCGAAAACACGGGGGACAGGGGCACCGCCCTGGTGTCCCCCGTGTACCCCTGAACGAAGTGGCTGCGGAATCTGGGGACAAGGCTGTCAAGTTCTTTCGAACCCTAGAGCACTAAGGTGTCAGCCGAACACCCCATTGATCGCCAGGTCGGTAACCGCTTGGACAGCGCTGCTAGAAGCCAAGGTCAACCCCGCAACGCCAGCCTTTTCAACAGCAGCGCGAAGCTTGCCTGCCTTCTTCACCACTTCGCCGGTGTCTGGCTCGGTACCCCCCACTGCGGCTTGCAGCTCGGCCACAGCGTCGAGAACCTCGGTGCGATGCGACTCCGAGACTTCGGCTGCTGCCTCCCTGACCTTATCGAGCAGCCGGATGGCGTCCTCGACAGTCAGGCCTTCCGAGGTTGCCGTCGCCTTCGCGCCGATAGCGACCGGGCCATTAGTGTTCTGAATATTCGTGGTGTAGATATCGCCCATGTGATGGCTCACTGCGGCGTCAACCTGGCCTTTCTTGGGTAGTTCAGACAGAGGTGTATCGGCAGTCAGGTCTGCAACGACGTCCACGAGATTGGTACGAATCTGACCGAGAATACCCGCAATCACCGAACCGGTCATTCTGTAGGACAAATTGATGATCTGCTGAAATTCGTCGAGCTGGGCATTCCAAATGTTTAACGCCATCGCCAGGCCATGTGACCCGAAAGACAACTGTTCCTGCTTAGCTAGCTGTTCCAACTCCTCGATCGGCTGCTTGAGCTGAAGCTCATCAGGGACGTACTGCCAAGACTCTTGAGGGAGTTGAAGCCGACTAATGAGCTGATTTTTGGCCCACAGGTTGCCGCTTATCGAGTCCATAGACATGGGAGGGCTCGAAATCTTGCGGTACTTCGGAACTTCGTCGTCCTTCCCGTACCCGTTGAGTTCGCTGCGTGCCCACGCTCGCAGCGTGTCAGAGCCGGTTTCCGCGCCGAGCATCAGGCAAGCTCGGAGCAGTCCGGCAAGTGGCTCTGACTCATCCAGCAGGCGCTCACGCAGCGAGCGGAGCAACGTGTCGGTCATGGAGCTAAGGCTATAGGCGGGGTGCGACACCGTGCCCATCGCGTCGGAGGCACCAGGGGCGAGTCTGCGCGACATCTGGCGCGGATGGGGCACGACAGCCCGCGTGCCGCGCTGATCTACCAACACGCGCCGACCGGCTGCCGGCCATTAGCGGGCCATTGCAGCGGGTCATGTGAGGTCACTCCAGGCCATCCGATCCCTCACCGAGCTGCTCACCAGAGCAATCGCTAGGACCTCTTGTGCGGTTCCCAAGCTGACAGTGCGGGTTCGATTCCCGTCACCCGCTCCACGCACGAAGGCCCTGGTCAGGACGTGAGTCCCGAGCCAGGGCATTCGTGTTTCCCGGTCCGCGATCACGCCGTGTGCCATTCACGTGCCATTAGCGCTGCTCGCCGTCGGTTTCGTCCGGTCGGCCGGCCGCTTCTTGCCCTTCTTCCCGGCCTTGTCCTTCGACTTGCCCGAGTCGCCGGCCGTACCCGCCGGCCTAGCGCGTCGGCTCCGTACCGCCCTGGTCGCCCGCGCCGAACAGCGAACCGCCTACGCCGAGCACGGTGAGGAACGCAGGTATCCAAGCCAGCGGCTTCGCAGGACCGGTCGTTCCAGGTGTGGCAGCGGTACGGCACGATTGCGCAACGTGAAGGATCGACTTAGCGCCGTGTTCGCGGCCTTGGGCGGGTTGGGCGTAGTGACCCTCGTCATTTTGCAGATGCCGGCCTCTTGGTGGGGTGCTCTAGCCTCCAGATGGCCAGTACTGCTACTGACACCGGCCAGCCTCGCTGCATTGATCGCCGGTACGGTCCTGCATCACCAGAATCGCCAACAGCGCACAGTCGCCGAAGCGTCATCCGCCCCGCTACCGCCAGACCGGCCGCTGCGCCCCCTGCCGTCGTGGGTGATCCCCGCTGGTGTGGTGCTGATCCTAGTCGTTACATGGATCGCGGTGACCTGGCTTCATAACCTTGCGCCCGCTGGAGGCGGTGTCGTTGAACAGGCAAAGCTACAGGTGGAAGGTGTCCGCACCGGTCTGGCCATCGGCGGTGCGGTGACCGCTGGGTTCGCGCTGCTATTAGCTTTCCGTCGGCAGCAGCTGGCCGAGCGCACCCAGCAGGCCACCGAGTACGACGCCGGCGAGAAACGGGTCACCGAGTTGTACGTCAAGGCTGTTGACCAGTTGGGTTCGGACAAGGCCCCGGTTCGCCTCGGCGGCCTGTACGCGCTGGAACGCCTCGCCCAGGACAACCCGGTCCACCGGCAGAGCATCGTGGAGGTATTCTGCGCCTACCTTCGCATGCCGTACACCCCGCCCGGCGCCCAGCTTGCGTCTGGTGCCGCCAGCCCAGCAGAGGCGGCCGCGGTGCCACATCCCGCAAACCCACCCGACAGCGGCGACCCCGACAAGCCGGCCCGAGACCCCCGCGAGGAACGTCAGGTCCGCCTCACCGCCCAACGCATCCTCGCCCGCCATCTCCGACCCCAAATCCAAAATAAGACCCCCAACCACCCCGCCTACTGGGGCCCGGAAATCACGCTGGACCCCACCGCCTACTGGGGCCCGGAAATCACGCTGGACCTCACCGAAGCAGTCCTCACCGACGCCGACTTCGCCGACTGCCACCTCCACAACGCCATCTTCACTAAAGCGAACTTCACCGGCCACGCCCGGTTCGACGGGGCAACGTTCGCCGGCCGGGCCGTGTTCGACGAGGCGACGTTCACCGGCAACGCCGTGTTCGGTGGGGCGACGTTCAACGACGTCGCCGGGTATGTCGGGGCGACGTTCACCGGCAACGCCGTGTTCGGTGAGGCGACGTTCACCGGCTGGGCCGTATTCGACAGGGCGACGTTCAACGGCAACGCCGTGTTCGGTGGGGCGACGTTCACCGGCTGGGCCGTATTCGACAGGGCGACGTTCAACGACGTCGCCCTGTTCGACGGAGCGGCCTTCAACGACGTCACTCTGTTCAACGGAGCGACCTTCAACGGCAACGCCAATTTCGAGAGAGCAACTCTTGGCGGGGCGAGCTATGACGGCCCATCGTTGCCGGATTAGCCTCTACTGGATCAAGGTACCGTGCTGCGCACGGTGCGACGCGGTGGTCCCGTCCGGCGGCAAGCCGCCCCGGCCGCCTCCGGCACCGGGGCGGGAAGCCGCCGAGAACCGACGGGCTGCCGCGTCCAGGCCCGTCCCGACCGGCTCGGGACCAGGCCGTGACGATCGCCAGCTTGGTTGGCCTCCGCCGGGCTTCCGGCGATCGACTGCCGCACCGGCTCCGCCGGCTTGCCATCGAATCGCGTAGACGAGCCGATCGGGCGTCCGGAGACTGCAGTCCATGAGAGAGCCGTTCGTGCTGCGCCGCCCTGGTGGCGCACGGTGGGTCGTTCATCCACCTGAGGACCCTTACGGCGACGGTTACGTGTTCACCGTTGCCACCGAGCTGCACGAGGACGGGATGACGGCTTCGACCGTGGCCATGATCGACGGCTTGTGCAGCAGCCCGGACATTGTCGCTCTGCCGGTCTTCCTCGACTCCCTGGCCGCAGGGTGGGAGGGGTGGCAGGGCATCCGCAACTGGACGTCAATGGAGCGGGAACTCTGCTTCGACGCGCGTCACGACGGGCGCGGTTACGTCTCGCTCGGCGTAACCCTCCGTCCGCCGGGGTTCGACCCCGATGACACGGGATGGTCGGCCAGAGCGGTCTTCGTGGGAAGCGGGCGAGGAGATGACCCAGATGGCCGCCGACCTCAGCGCCTTGCTCCGCCTGTAGCAAGCCCCTCGTGGCGTGCCATTAGCGTGCCATTAGGGCAGGACAACCGGGGTCAACCCGGGCCACCAGGGGCCACCGTGACCAGGTCGCCGGCCCCACGACCTGCCGCCCATCGTCGATTCCCAAGCTGACAGTGCGGGTTCGATTCCCGTCACCCGCTCCACCACGAAGGCCCTGACCAGGATGCGAATCCGAGTCAGGGCCTTCGATGTTCAGTGGCCAACCAGGGCGCACCGTGCCGGTGGCAGGCGATTACAGGCCGATCGGGGGTGGTGGCGACGGCCCTTGGTCGGTGGGGCCGGTAGCCACTTTCGCCTGCTGGCTTTGCGGTTCGCCGCTCACACCACCGGGGTCTCTGGCTGCCAACACGGCGATCCCGTGAAGGCCGCGCGTGATGATCCGCCAGGGCAGCAGCACATCTCCCCAGCTCCTGATGTCGAATGCCTCGATGACCTTCGGGGCTTGCCGAACGAGCACCTCTCCGTTGGGCAGGCGGGCGATCGCGTAGCAGAAGGTGAGCCAGGCGACAAACGACAGGAAGATGATCCCGGCGAGTAGGAGGAGAATTACGCCAAAGGCGTGGACCGTCTCCGAGTTCAAGGCGCTGATCCTTTACGTAGCTGTACTGACGAGCGGGCATGCGGGACGCAGGGGCAGGTGCCCGGCGTACCGCGTGCGACCCTGAGGTCGCGGCTACGTCTCCCTTCGCTCCTCTGGCCCTTTTTTCGTCAGCGCTACGTGGCGCCGATATCGAGCGCCCTCGCTTCAGGCCCGGTGGTCGGGCACTGACGAGGGAACCCCATATCGAGTCACGTTTCGCTCACTGAATGATGACATGCCCGACCGACCTTCACCAGGGCTCGTGATCCGGCGGAGCGGTATCGCACCCCCACACCGCACCGGAACTGAACACCTGCGTGAAGTGGCTCCTGCTGGCGAGTTGTCAGGGCTGACGCTACCCAGGCGGTGACGCCGGCGGCCTGAAGCCGTCGGGGCCAGCATTGCGGCGGAGCGGACACACACGTGCGTGTCCTTCAGACCTGATGACGTGAACGATTCGCACTGGTGGCCCGCAGCGGTGTCGACGTCAGCACAGCACGCCGTTCGTCGCCTGCCATCCGCCGGGCCACCTGTCACGCCCCACTCACCGCGCCTGATTCGTTGACGACATCAGCTCGAAAGGACGCGCCAGGACCACCCGACCCGCGCGCTCCCGGGCCGACCTGGATGACGGCCACGGCGGGAAACCTCGACACTTCCCCGTCGAGGATCATGTGGGGTGCCATCGACCCTGCTCCGAGGAGGTCGCCGTGCAGGCGAAGCTGACCCGGGACGAGGCCGTCGCCCTCGTCGAGCGGATCATGCGGCTCGACTATGCCGACGACGGCGAGCTGAACGACTGGCTGGACAGACTCGAACTCGACCTCGTCTGTCCGGACGTCTCCGATCTGATCTTCACGACCACCCCGGAGTTGACGGCCACCGAGGTCGTCGACCGCGCGCTGGCCTACCGGCCGATCGCGATGCAGGCGGTCCCGTGGTCGGAGACCGAGGAGCAGACCCGACCTGACTGACCCACGTGGGCGCGGGCACCCGGCGCGGGAAGGGCGGGGCCGGGGGCGGGACGTACGCTGGCGATCATGCGGATTGGCATCGTGATCCTTCCCGACCAGCGCTGGCCGGAGGCGCGTCGGCGCTGGCAGCAGGTGGACGAGTGGGGCTTCGACCACGCCTGGACGTACGACCACCTGGGCTGGCGGGACCTGGTAGACGGTCCCTGGTTCGACTCGATGTCGACGCTCACCGCCGCCGCCATGGTCACCGAACGGGTGCGGCTGGGCACCCTGGTCGCCTCGCCCAACTTCCGGCATCCGGCGGCGTTCGCCCGGCAGGTCACCACCCTCGACGACATCTCCGGTGGGCGGCTGCTGCTGGGCCTCGGCGCGGGTGGCATCGGCTTCGACTCGGCGGTGCTGGGCGGGGAGACGCTGCCGCCCCGGCCGAGGGTGGACCGGTTCGGCGAGTTCACCGAACTGCTGGACCTGATCCTGCGGGAGGACGGCACCACCTGGCGGGGGGACTGGTTCAGCGCGGTGGACGCCCGCAACAACCCGGGCTGCGTGCAACAGCCCCGGGTGCCGTTCGTGATGGCCGCCAACGGGCCCCGGTCGATGCGGTTGGCCGTCCGGTTCGGTCAGGGCTGGGTCACCACCGGAACCGGTGAGGAGGAGCTGACGGCCTGGTGGGACGGGGTGGCGACACTCTGCGCCCGGATGGACCGTACCCTCGACGAGGTCGGCCGCGACCCGGCGAGCCTGCCCCGCTACCTCTCCCTGGACTCGGCACCGGTCTTCTCGCTGCGCAGCGCCGACTTCTTCGCCGAGCAGGTGGCGCGGGCGGCGGCGCTCGGCTTCACCGACGTGATCACCCACTGGCCCCGGGCCAGCAGTTGGTACGCGGGCGACGAGGCGGTCCTGGCCGACGTCGCCACCCGGCTGCTGCCGGAGCTGCGGACGGCCTGACCGGGGTGCCGTCCCCGGGGGCTGCTCAGGTGCCGAGGTCGCCGGTGGGCGTCCCGCCGTCGCCGGCCGAGACCAGCCGGAACCGGATACAGACGATCTCGGTGTCGTCGGTGACCGGGGTGCCGACCCGCGCCCAGTAGCCGGCGTGCCCCGCCCGCCAGTCCTCGATGGACCGGTCCCCCTCGCCCTCGGAGCGGGCGAAGTCCCAGGAGACCCCGGCGAAGGGGACGACCTCGATCCCGGTCACCTCGACCACCCCGACGAGGGCGTCCCGGTCGTCGACCAGGACCAGCCGTTCGCCGACGTGCTCCAACTCCTCGGTCTCGTCGGCGTACTCGGTGAGCAGGCCGGCGGTGGCCGTCTTCACCCCGGCCAGCACCAGCGTGTTGAGCGTGGTGCGCACCTCGCCGGGGGTGCCGAGGGCGAGCGTGCGGAGTCCGCCGATCCGTGGCCACATGCGGCCGAGGCTACCGCCGCGCCGTTCGCCCGTCGCCCGGTTTCGACGCCCCCACGGTCGGCTCCGCCGTCGCTACGGTGGGTCCGACGACGGGAGGAACCATGGACCGACGCGCGGTACTCGTCCCCGGACGGGGCTACGACACCCACTACCCGCTGTTCGCCTACCCGGGTGAGGGCCTGCGCCGGGCGGGCTTCGACGTCCACGAGATCGGCTGGCAGCCGCCGGAGGGGATCGGGATGGACGGCGCGCCCCCGTCGGTGGCGATGGACTGGGTCGCCGGGCAGGTCGCCCCGACGCTGGGGACACCGACTGATCTGCTGGTCGCCAAGTCGCTCGGCACCCTGGCCGCCCCACTCGCCGCCGACCGGGGGCTGGCCGCGATCTGGTTGACGCCGCTGCTGCACCGGCCCGAGGTGGTGGCGGCGCTGGACCGGGCGTCCGCGCCGTTCCTGCTGGTCGGCGGTACGGCCGACGGGGCGTGGGACGGCGCGGTGGCGCGGCGGCTCACCCCGCACGTGCTGGAGGTGCCGGACGCCGACCACGGCCTGCTGGTGCCCGGCCCGCTGGCCCGCTCGGCCGAGGTGCTCGGGCAGGTCTGCACGGCGGTCGAGGAGTTCGTGCGGCTCACCTGGCCGGGCTGACACCGGAGCGTGGTCAGGGCAGGTCGGCGGGGGTGAGCAGCCCGTGTGCGCCCAGTTCGGCGGCGACCGGGTCGGGCAGGTCGACGACCACGGCGGCGACGCCCACCCAGTGCGCGCCCCGGGCGGCGCACAGGTCCCGTACGGCCCGCACCTGGGCGCCGGTGGCGACCCAGTCGTCGACCATGAGCACCCGGTCGTCCGCGCCGAGCCGGTCGTCGCGTACCGCGAGGTCGACCTGCCGGCCCCGGAAGTCGGGTGGACTCTGGGCCCAGGTCAGCGGGCCGGCGGGGAGGCGTCCGTCGCCGGGCTTGTGGGCCGGGACGAAGCCGACGCCCAGCGCGGTCGCGGCGAGCGGCCCGAGCATCAGCCCGGTCACCGCGGGGGCGACGACGACGGTGGGCCGACCGGTGCGGAACGGCGCGACCAGGGCCGGACCGAGCCCGGCCAGCACCTGCGGGTCCCGCCACCAGCGGGAGACGTCGCTGACCAGGTGGCTGCTGCCGGGTCCCGGATCGACCCAGGTGAACAGTTCGGCCAGGCGGTCACGCAGTGCGACGGTCATGCCCACATCCTCGGTGCTGAATGCCAACGGTGGCATTCTGGCCCGTGCGGCCCAGCGGTCCTCGGCTGATCGGTCACACGTATCACTGTAATTCCGGGCATACCACCATGATCACGTTGACTTCGGAAGTGCTTCTGTCGTTACGGTCCGAGCCGTCATGCAGGCATACGAAAGGACCGAGCCGGTGGTCGGCAGGCACGCCCGTACCCGGATCTTCTCCTCGCCCGCCGGCATCGCCGCGACCGCCGCGATCGGTGTCGCGCTCGCCGTCAGCGGCACCGTCGGCGCGGTGCAGTTGACCGCTGACGACGCGCCGGCCCCCGTGGTGGTGGACACGTTCGCCCCCGGCACGGCCGCCACCACCGACGCGCCTACCCCGAGCCCGTCGGTGAGCGCCACCGCCTCCCCGAGCGCCAGCCCGTCGCCCACGGTCACCGCCAGCCCGAAGGCCGCCCGCACCCAGGCCGCCTCCCGGAGCAAGCCGCGCACCCCCGCGCCCAAGCCGTCCGCCACCACCAAGAAGGCGGCCCCGAAGAGCACCGTCGTCGACAGCGGCTCCTGCGGCGCGTCCTTCTACGACGAGGGTCAGTTGACCGCCAACGGGGAGAACTTCGACCCGAGCGCGTTGACCGCCGCCCACAAGACCCTGCCGTTCAACACCAAGGTCCGGGTGACCAACCCGGCCAACGGCAAGTCCGTCACCGTACGGATCAACGACCGTGGCCCGTTCATCGACGGGCGTTGCATCGACCTGTCCCGGGCCGCCTTCGCCACGATCGCCTCGGTCGACGTGGGTGCGCTGACCGTCAGGTACGAGGTGCTGGGCTGACGGCGAACGGTGGCAGCAGCGGGACGGGTGGGTAGAACACCCTCAATCGTGGGGCTAGGTTCATTCTCCCGTCCGGTTCCATCAGGCATGCTGTCCCACGTACGTAAACATGCCTTCCAGTTGGGCCGAGGCCCACTGAGTCCCGGGTCCCGCGCCGGCGTCGGCGCGGCCGTCGGGCTGCTCGCGCTCGTCTCGGCGATCGAGTCGGCCGACGGCCGCGCGGTGCACTATGTCGCGCTGATGACGGTGGCGCCGATCCTGGCCGCCGGCTTCGCCTCGTGGCGTGCGGTGGCCGGGGTGGGTTTCCTCGCGCTGCTGGTCGGGGCCGGTTTCGCGGTGGCCGATCCGGCGATGGAGCTACCCACGGCGGTGTCCCTGGTCGGGATCGCCGTCGCCACGGTGGTGGCGGCGAGCGTGGCGGCGGTCCGGCAGGGGCAGGTGGAGCGGATAGGCGAGTTGTCCAGGTTGGCCTCGGTGGCCCAGCAGGCCGTGCTGCGTCCGCTCGGCCCGCAGGTGGGCACCCTGGCGGTGGCGGCCCGGTACATCTCCCCCACGGCCACCGCCGAGATCGGCGGCGACCTGTACGAGGCGATCGACACCCCGTACGGCGTTCGCATGATCATCGGAGACGTGCGGGGCAAGGGGCTGGACGCGGTCCGGCTCGCCAGCATCGTGCTCGGCTCCTACCGGCACGTCGCGTACGAGCGGCCCGACCTGCGGGCGGTGGTGGCCGACCTGGACCGGGCGGTGGCCCGCAACGTGGGGGACGAGGACTTCGTCACCGCGGCCGTGGTCGAGGAGCGCGGCGGGACGCTCACCATCGTCAACTGCGGCCACCCGGCGCCGTTGCTGCTGCGCCGGGGTGCGGTGATCCCGCTGGAGCCGCCCGCCCCCGCCCCGCCGCTGGGGTTCATGCCGGTGGTCCGGCCTCGGGTCGAGCGGCTGGAGCCGGGGGACCGGCTGTTGCTGTTCACCGACGGCCTCGGCGAGGCGCGCCGCGACGGCGAGTTCTTCCCGACCGCCGACCGGGCCTGGCGGCTGCTCGGCCACGGCACGGTCGGCGACGGCCTGGCCTCCCTGGAGACCGCGCTGGTCGAGTGGGTGCACGGTCGGCTCGACGACGACATCGCCCTGGTCCTGATGGAGTACACCGGCCCGCGCAGCGGGGTGACGGTGGCGGTGCCCTCGTGGGAGGTCGGCGCGGCCGAGAGCTGAACCGCCGGGTGTGTAATCGCCGTCACTTCCGTGACCGGGTTGTCGCTGCCTACCCGTGAGTAATACAGTGGGGGTTACTGATCGGTAACACCTGTCCGGAAGCGGGGCCAGCGAACATGACCCACTACAAGAGCAACCTTCGGGACCTTGAGTTCAACCTGTTCGAGGTCTTCGGGGCGGACCAGACGTTCGGCCAGGCGCCGTACACGGACCTGGACGTCGACACCGCCCGCAGCTTCCTCTCGGAGGTCGACCGCCTGGCCCGCGAGGACCTTGCGGCCAGCTACACCGACAGCGACCGCAACCCGCCGGTCTTCGACCCCGCCACGCACACCGCGCCGCTGCCGGAGTCGTTCAAGAAGTCGTACCAGGCGTTCATGGATTCCGAGTTCTGGCGGCTGGACCTCCCCGAGTCCCTGGGCGGCAGCAGCGCCCCGCGCGCCCTCTGGTGGTCGCTCGCCGAACTCGTGCTCGGCGCCAACGCCCCGGTCTGGATGTACGCCTCCGGCCCGTCCTTCGCGCACGTGCTGCACGTCGAGGGCACCGAGGAGCAGCAGAAGTGGGCCAAGCTCTTCATCGACAAGCAGTGGGGCTCCACGATGGTGCTGACCGAGCCGGACGCCGGCTCGGACGTCGGCGCCGGGCGCACCCGCGCCGTCCAGCAGCCGGACGGCTCCTGGCACATCGAGGGCGTGAAGCGGTTCATCACCTCCGGTGAGCACGACCTGAGCGACAACATCGTGCACTCCGTGCTGGCCCGTCCGGTCGGTGTGGAGGGCGTCGGCGGGCCGGGCACCAAGGGGCTGTCGCTGTTCGTCGTCCCGAAGTTCCACTTCGACGCCGAGACCGGTGAGCTGGGCGAGCGCAACGGCGTCTTCGCCACCAACGTCGAGCACAAGATGGGCATCAAGGTCTCCAACACCTGCGAGGTGACCTTCGGCGAGCACGGCGTACCGGCCAAGGGCTGGCTGCTGGGCGACAAGCACGACGGCATCCGGCAGATGTTCATGATCATTGAGTACGCCCGGATGATGGTCGGCACCAAGGCGATCGCCACCCTGTCCACCGGCTACCTCAACGCCCTGGAGTACGCGAAGAACCGGGTGCAGGGCGCCGACCTGATCCAGCAGGCCGACAAGGCCGCCCCCCGGGTCACCATCACCCACCACCCGGACGTGCGCCGTTCGCTGCTGATGCAGAAGTCGTACGCCGAGGGCCTGCGCGCGCTGGTCTGCTACACCGCCACCTGGCAGGACAAGGTCGCGGTCGCCGAGGCGGCCGGTGACGAGGCGGCCACCAAGCTGGCCAAGCGGGTCAACGACCTGCTCCTGCCGCTGGTCAAGGGCGTCGGCTCGGAGCGGGCGTACGAGCTGCTCGGCCACGAGGCGCTGCAGACCTACGGCGGCTCGGGCTTCCTCCAGGACTACCCCCTGGAGCAGTACGTCCGGGACGCCAAGATCGACACCCTCTACGAGGGCACCACCGCGATCCAGAGCCTCGACCTGATCTTCCGGAAGATCGTCCGGGACAACGGCAGGGCGCTCACCGCCGTCGCCGGAGAGATCCAGGAGTTCATCACCACCGAGGCCGGAAACGGGCAGCTCAAGGAGGAGCGGCTGGCGCTCGGCCGGGCGCTCGCCGAGATCCAGAACATCCTCGGCGTGCTGACCGGCTGGCTCGGCGAGGCCCAGGGCGGCGACGCCCGCAGCCTCTACAAGGTCGGTCTGAGCAGCCGCCGCTTCCTGCTCGCCCTCGGCGACCTGGTGGTCGGCTGGCTGCTCCAGAAGCAGGCCGACGTGGCGCTCAAGGCGCTGGCGGGCGAGGTCTCCGCCACCGACCGGGCGTTCTACACCGGCAAGGTGGCCGCCGCCCGGTTCTTCGCCCGCGAGGTGCTCCCCCGCATCGGGGCGGACCGCCGGATCATCGAGGGTGCCGACCTGGACATCATGGACCTCCCGGAGGAGGCGTTCTGATCCCCGCCGGTCGATAGTTCGCAACGGGGCCGATTGTTGGGGATACCAACGCCGGGGTAACCCCACAACCGCCCCCCCCCCCCCCAATTGCCCCCCCCA
>NZ_JBMDWU010000408.1:0-9906 GCF_048594385.1 Micromonospora sp.
GGGGGGGGGGCCCCCCCGCCCGGGGCGGGGGGGGGGGGGGGGGGGGGGCTTCCCCCGCGGGGGGGGGGCCCCCCCCCCGGGGGGCGGGGGGCCCCCCCCCCCGCAGCGGGTTCAGCCGTCCACGGCCAGGTGGCAGCCCACCAGGTGGTCGTCGACCATGCCGGTCGACTGCATCATGGCGTACGCGCCGACCGGGCCGATGAACCGGAACCCGCGCCGCTTCAGCTCCCGCGCCATCGCCGTCGACTCGGGCGTGCTGGCCGGCACCTCCGACGTGGAGCGGGGCCGGGGCCGGACGGTGTCCGGCGCGTACGACCAGAGCAGGGCGTCGAGGCCGCCGGCCAGCGCGACGACGAGCCGGGCGTTGTCGATGGTCGCCTCGATCTTGGCCCGGTTGCGCACGATGCCGTCGGTGGCGAGCAGCCGGTCCACGTCGGCGTCGCCGTAGCCGGCGACCGTCTGCGGGTCGAAGCCGGCGAAGGCCGACCGGAAGGCGTCCCGCTTGTGCAGGATCGTCGACCACGACAACCCCGCCTGGAACGCCTCCAGGGCCAGGTGTTCGAAGAGCGGGGCGTCACCGTGCACGGGACGCCCCCACTCGTCGTCGTGGTACGCGACGTAGACGGGGGTTCCGGTGCACCACCCGCAGCGCGGCACCCCGTCGGGGCCGGTGCTGATCTGCATGTCGTCTCCTGTCCTGCGGCGGCGGGTCAGCCGGTGGGGATGCCGGGACGCTGCGGCAACCGCTGCCACAGCAGCCGCAGCCCGGCGGTGTGCCGGTCGTCGAGCCGCAGGAGGAACGTCTCCTCCAACTCCCGACGCCACTGGTCGAAGGTGGTCAGCTCCCGCCGGTGCACGCCGTCGCCGTCGATGCGGGTCAGCAGCCGGTCGACGAGCGACCACACCACCTCGTCCGGCCCCCGGTTGGTGACGATGAACCGGCGGACGAAGGTGGAGCTCGACGCGGTCGAGAGCAGCTGGTGGGCGGCGACGAAGTCGTGCGGCCGCGCCGGCCGGTCCTCCCAGTCCATCACCGTGAACGACCCGCGGGGATCGTGGGTGAACCGCCACCCCCACGCCGCCTCGGCGAAGGCGAAGGTCAGCGGCGGATGCCGGACCACGCCGGGACGTAACGGCACCGGACCCAGCAGCCCGTCGCCGAGCCCGACGTCGACGAACCAGCGCCGGCCGTCCAGCCGGACGGTCATGGTCAGGTGGTTGGCGAACTGCACGCCGTCGGGCAGGGCGGGCGCCTTCTTCACCTGGCCCCGGTGCAGGGTCACGTCGAAGCCCAGCGCGGCCAGCAGGGCGGCGAACGCGCCGTTGAGGTGGAAGCAGTAGCCGGCGTCGCCGTCGGCCAGCCGCGCGGCGTTGCCGGCCGGGTCGACGTCGGTGGGCAGGCCCAACTGGATGTCGAGATTGTGGTACGGAACCCGCCGGACGTGACGCTCGTGCAACCGGACCAGCGTCGCCAGGTTCACCCTGGGCCGGCCGGGCTCGTCCAGGCGGGCGAGGTAGCGGCGGACCACCTCGTCACCGATCCTGGGCACTGACGGCTCCTGCATGTCGGGACGTTCACTTTCTGTGCGGAAAACGCCGGGGCGGTCGTCAGCGGGTCTGCGGGCCACTCGTGCGGCTGCGCTTGAGCTCGTAGAACCCGGGTGTCTGGGCGACCAGGAGGAAGCCGTCCCAGAGCCGGGCGGCGTCCTCGCCCCGCGGGGCGGGGGTGACCACCGGGCCGAACAGCGCCACCGGGTCGCCGCCGGGCACGTGCACGTGGATCGTCGGGGTGCCGACGTCCAGCCCGACCGGCTGCATGCCCGCCTGGTGGCTCTTGCGCACCGCGTCGTCGAGCCCGGCGTCGTCCGCCGCGTCGGCCAGCTCACCGGGCAGGCCGCACTCGGTGAGCGCCGCCTTGTACAGGGCCGGCCCGTACGACTGGCCCTTGACGTGCCGGCGGGTGCCCATGGCGTCGTAGAGCGACCGGACGGCGTCCGGCCCGTGCTGCTGCTCGGCCGCCATCAGCACCCGCACCGGCCGCCGCCACGGTCCGATGTTGCGCTGGTAGAACGCGTCGATGTCGGCACGTCCCTCGTTGAGCGCGGACAGGCTCATGATCTTGAACCGTACGTCGATCGGACGCTGCCGCTCGGCGTCGAGCAGCCACCGGGACGTCAGCCACGCCCACGGGCACACCGGGTCGACGAACATGTCCACCAGGATTCGGTTCACTTCGGGCACCGTCGTACATCCTTCGGTTGATTCATCGGAAAGCCGGACCCACCAGGCCGGCACTGAGGGTCGCCCCGTCGGCGGGGTCGATGAGCAGCAGCGACCCGGTGCCCCGGATGAGCCGGTACGGGTCCGCGGCGATCGGCTCGTCGAGGTCCAGCACCACGGTCGCGATGTCGTTGACCACCAGCGGGTCGGAGTTCGGGGTGTGCTCCAGGGTGGCCAGGTCGAGGCGGTCGACGATCGACGCCACCGTCGCCTCGACCACCCGGGTCTGGTGCTGGACGAGGACCCGTGCGCCCTCACCCAGCCGACGCTCGGCGACGTGGCAGAGCGTCGCGGTGACCTGCCGGGTCGTCGTCGGGATCCGGTCCGCCGCGACGATCATGTCGCCGCGTCCCACCTCGCCCGCCCCGTCGAGCTTCACGCTGACCGACATGCCGGCCCGGGCGTTCTCGATCGGCGTGCCGAGCCGCTGGAGGGCGGTGACCACCGCCGGCCGGCCGCCGGGCGTGACCAGGACCTGCTGCCCGAGACGGAGCGGGCCGGCGACGAGCTGACCGGCGAGCGACCCGTCGGGCAGCACGTACTGCACCGGCAGCCGGGCCGGCAGGGCGGTCAGGTCCTCGTCGAGGTCCACCCGCTCCAGGTGCTGCAGGAAGGTCGGCCCGGTGTACCAGGGCATCTCGGTCGAGGCGTCGACGACGTTGTCGCCGCGCAGCGCCGACAACGGGATGGACCGCACGTCGGGGACCCCGAGCGAACCCGCCAGCCGGCGGAACTCGTCGTCGATCTCGGCGAACCGGTCCTCGGCGAAGCCGACCAGGTCCATCTTGTTGACCGCCAGCACCACGTGCGGGGTGCGCAGCAGCGCGGCCACCGCGGTGTGCCGCCGGGTCTGGGTCACCACGCCGTGCCGGGCGTCGACCAGGATCACGGCCAGGTGCGCGGTGGACGCGCCGGTGACCATGTTCCGGGTGTACTGCACGTGCCCGGGGGTGTCGGCCAGGATGAACCGGCGGTTGCCGGTGGCGAAGTAGCGGTAGGCGACGTCGATGGTGATGCCCTGCTCGCGTTCGGCCCGCAGCCCGTCGGTCAGCAGGGCGAGGTCGGCCTGGCCGTAGCCACGGGCACGGCTGGCGGACTCGACCGCCTCCAACTGGTCGGCCAGCACCGACTTCGAGTCGTAGAGCAGCCGGCCCACCAGGGTGGACTTTCCGTCGTCGACGCTGCCTGCGGTGGCGAGCCGCAGCAGCTCGCCGTCACGCGTGGTGTCGAGGCTGAGTGTGGTCACTAGAAGTACCCCTCCCGCTTGCGGTCCTCCATGGCGGTGTCGGACATCCGGTCGTCGGCCCGGCTCGAACCGCGCTCGGTGATCCGGGACAGACTGATCTCGGCGATCACCTCGTCGATGGTCGCGGCCCCGGACTCCAGGGCGCCCGTGCAGGACATGTCACCGACGGTGCGGTACCGCACGGTGCGTTCCTGCACCTGCTCGTCGCGGCGCGGACCGCCCCACTCCCCCGGCGCCAGCCACATCCCGTTGCGCAGGAAGACCTCACGCTGGTGGGCGAAGTAGATGGCCGGCAGGGGGATCTCCTCCCGGGCGATGTAGTGCCACACGTCGAGCTCGGTCCAGTTCGACAGCGGGAAGACCCGTACGTGGCCGCCCGGATCGTGCCGGCCGTTGTACAGGTTCCACAGCTCGGGGCGCTGCTGGCGGGGGTCCCACTGCCCGAACTCGTCGCGCAGCGAGAACACCCGCTCCTTGGCCCGCGCCTTCTCCTCGTCGCGCCGCCCGCCGCCGAACACGGCGTCGAAGCGGTGCTGGGTGATGGCGTCGAGCAGCGGGACGGTCTGCAACGGGTTGCGGCTGCCGTCGGGCCGCTCGGTGAGCCGACCGTCGTCGATGTAGTCCTGCACGTGCGCCACCCGCAGCGTGAGCTGGTGCTCCGCCACGACCTTGTCGCGGTACTCGATCACCTCGGGGAAGTTGTGCCCGGTGTCGACGTGCAGTACGGGGAAGGGCAGCTGGCCCGGCAGGAACGCCTTGAGGGCCAGGTGGAGCATGACGGCGGAGTCCTTACCGCCGCTGAACAGCAGGACGGGACGCTCCAGCGTGCCCGCCACCTCCCGGATGATGTGCACCGCCTCGGCCTCTAGCACGTCGAGGTAGGACATCCGCAGGTCGGATGAGGTTTCGGATGCGGTCGAAGTGAACGCCATGGCGTTGTCTCCCCACAGGTGTCGGCCGGTCAGGCCGGTCAGGTCGAGGAGCCCGGCCGCACGTACCCGGCGGTACGCAGCTCGGGCGGGTAGACGATCGGCACGGTGGAGATGTCCTGGTCGATCTCCTGGTACTGCTGGAGCACCACCGGGGGCGGGCTGTGGTGCCAGTGGGTCTCGCCCCGGGTGAAGCTGACCGGGCCGCGCCAGGTGTCGAAGGTGCCCTTCTCCAGCGCGTCGATCAGTTCCGCCCGGCCGACCCGGTCCGCCTGCCGCAGGGCCTGCGCGATGATCGTGATGTCGGTGAAGGCGTTGAGGGCGGTGTCCGGCGGCATCGTGCCGTACGTGTCGCGGTAGCGGTCCACGAACCACCTGCCGATCGGGGTGAGCCCCGACCAGTTCGGGCTGAACTGGGTGGCCGGCCACACCATGTGCAGGCCGTGCGCGCCGAGCGCCTTCCAGTAGTCCGGCGCCCGCAGCGGCCACTGGAACGGCGCCAGCATGGGCACCTTCGGCAGCAGCCCGATCTCCGCCGCCTGCTGCACGATGAGGTGGTTGGTACGCACCACCCCCACGTTGATCACCACGTCCGGCCCCCACTGCTGGATCTCGCGCAGCTGGGGACGCAGGTCCGTCGTCGACTCCTGGTCGAACTCCACCGAGTACAGCTCCATGGGCTCCTCGGCCGCCTGCAACTCGGCGGTGAGCAGCGCGGCGGCGCTGCGCCCGAAGACCGTGTCGGCGTGGATCAGGCCGACCCGCCGGAAGCCCTGGTCGGCGGCGAACCGGATCAGCACCGGGGCGCGTTCGGCCATCGAGGTGAACGTGCGGAAGACCGCCCGGCGCTTGCGTGCGGTGACCCCGGGGTGGGCGTTCTCGATGAACAGCGGCACCCCGATCCGGTCGGCGAGGTCGGCGACCTCCTCGGTGTAGCGCAGGTGCCAGGGCCCCAGCACGGCCAGCGCCCGGTCGACGATCGCGACCTTCGCCAGCGCGCCGACCGCCGAGCGGGGCATCGTGCCGCCGTCGAGGGTGACGGTCTCCTGGTCGTCGCGGACGACGAAGTCGAACTGCAGGCCGTCGCGGATGCCGCCGTGGTCGCGGACGTACTCCGCGCCGATCAGGGCCCCGCGTGCGGTCAGCGTGCCGGCGGTCGGGTCGCCGGGCAGGGACAGCGGGGTCACGATGCCGACGGTGACCGTGGGGGCGCCGTCCACCGTACGGGCGAAGGCGCGGACCTGCTCGGTGACCGTCTCCAGCACCGTGGGCTCCGACGTGGTGCTCACGCCCGTCCTCCGATCTGGTACTTCGTCAGGTACGCGGAGAAGCGCTCGTCCAGCTCGTCGGCGTCCAGACCGTAGTCCTCGGCCCGGTAGACGTGCTTGCCGAGCTTGTCCTTGCGGTTCGCGGCGAGGTAGTCGCGGAACGCCTTCTCGACCTCGCCGTCCCAGCGGGCACCGAGGAAGTCGCAGATCTCGGCCATCACCGCGATCGGGTCGGCCATCAGACGCTGGTAGTCGACGTCGAGCACCGGGGTGCCGGCGAGCTGCTCCTGCTCGGCCCGCGCGAACAGGTCGAGCATCTGGGCGAAGCGCTCGGTCCAGAGCTTACCCAGCGCGAGGCGGTCCACCCGGTCGGCGCGCGCGAGTCGAATGATCTCGGTGAGGCTGCAGGTGGAGGGGATGGTGACGCTCGGGGCGCGGTGCATGTAGATCAGCCGGGCGTCCGGGTAGGTGCGGGCGAGCGCGTCGGCCCGCCACAGGTGGAACGGGTCCTTGAGGACCAGCGTGTCGGTGGGCACCCGCCAGACGATGTGCTGCATCAGGTACCGGTGGTAGTCGTAGGCGTCGTACTGGTCCTGGGTGCGCAGCCACTCGCCGTAGGAGGGCACGGTGTAGCGCAGCTCGTACGCCATCGTCTTGAACGTCGGCGCGGTCAGCCGGTGGTCCTCGTCGGGGCGGTGCGGCTCCCACAGGTGCACCGGCTTGAGCGCCGGCGCGACGGTGTAGTAGTCGGTGCAGAAGTTCTCCGCGGCCTGCACGAGCGCCTGGCGGGTCGCCTCGTCGCGGTCGTCGGTCGCCGGGGCCATCAGCTCCCACAGGTCGGGGGAACGCAGGTCCGGGTGCTGGCCGAGCAGGTTGTGCATCAGCGTGGTGCCGCTGCGGGTCATGCCCGTGATGAACACCGGCTGGTTGATCTCGACCGAGGCGATCTCCGGGTTCTTCACCCGGGCCCGGTGCGCGGCGGCCTGGGTGGCCAGCGCGGCGACCAGGGCGCCCCGGACCGACCGGCGACCGGCCTCGTTGAGGCCACCCTCGGTGTCCAACGCCCGCAGCAGCCGGTCGAGGGCGTCCAGGTGCGCGAACTCGAAGTCCGCAACTCCCGCCCTCGCTCGGGCGGCCTCGACGAACTCGTCCACCCGATAGGTGTCCTGAGTGGGTTCGATGACGGCGGTCACGGCGTACTCCCCTCTGTCTGGCTGGAAACGCGGCGGCTCGGGCTGCCGGTCCGTGCGGTCGGTGCCCCCGCCCCCACCGGGCCGGACGTGCCGACGGACGGTGACGAATGTGAACAGCGATCACGGTAGGTAGCGACGATAGGCACCCGGCCACGGTCGGTACAGGGCCACATCAGGGGTTCGCACGGGTCCAAAGCCGGCGGGCGACAAGTGGCCCGGAGCACGGCGTCAACGTGGCTCTGGAGCGGGACCTCACGGCCGCCCTATGGTCGGCCCAGCCAATCGGCGACACACCACGGATCGGAGAAGAAGATGCCGTCGGCGACTCGGGCCGCCCCCCTGCTGCTGTGGGAGACGGGGGTCCGCGAAGGAATCGAGGATAGTCGTTACCGCCCCGTGGTGGCCGACTCCTGGCTCCTGACCGACGGCCGGGCCCGGGCGTACCGCCTGCACTGGCAGCGCTTCGGCGCGGCCGTACGACGGTTCGGGGTCTCGGCGCACCGGGTGGCGTCCTTCGGGGCGTCGGTCACCACGGCGCTGCCCCGTTCCGGGGTGTGGTTTCCCCGCATCGAACTGCACCTGGTTCCCACCCAGCGGCTGGCCCTGCGGCTGCGGCCCGCCCCGCCCCGGGTCGGTGAGGCCCGTGGCTGGCTGTGGCCGCATCCGGACCCCCGGCGGCTGCCCCACCTCAAGGGGCCGGACTTCGAGGAGCTGGAGAAGATCAGAGCCGCCGCCCACGACGCGGACGCCGACGAGGCCCTGCTCTGCGACGAGCACGGTCGGATCCGCGAGGGGGCGTTCAGCACCATCTACTGGTGGTCGTCGGGCGTCCTGCACACCCCACCGGAGGACGGGCGGATCCTGCCCGGCGTCACCCGGCGGCTGCTGCTCGACCGCTGCGCCGAGCTGGGAATGCCGGTACGCCACCGGCTGCCCAGCGTGGCGGAGCTGCTCGACAGCGAGGTGTGGATCACCAGTGCCCTGCACGGAATCCGGGTCCTGACCCGGATCAACGGAGAGCCGACCGCCCCCGTCGACGCGCGGCGGTTGCACGACTGGCGCGCCCATCTCGACGCGCTGACCGAACCCCTGCCCGACCCCGAGGCCATCTGGCCGCACCGAAGCACCGAGGAGGCACCATGAAGCTCAGGTCACTACAGCGTTATCTGGCATCGGTCCCGCGTATGCACTTCGGGCGGTCGCACCGGGGGCTGCGGGCCCGGCTGGAGCTGCTGGCCACCCGTCAGCTCGGCGCGGGTGACTTCCTGTGGCACGCCCTGGAGCGGGGGCAGGACCACGACGCCCCGCTGTTCCACCACCTGCCGCCCGGCGGCGGCCCGGACGACCTGGTCGTCTACAGCCTGGCGACGCTGCGCGACCAGACCGAGCGGTACGCCCGGTGGTACCACAACGCCGGGGTGACCCACGGCGACCGGGTGGGGGTCTTCACCCGCAACGGCATGGCGAGCTTCGTGCACTTCCTGGCGCTCAACAGCCTCGGCGCGATCCCCGCCGTGATCAACCCGAACATGGTGCCCGACACCGCCGCCAAGTACCTCTCCCGGCTCGACGCCGTCGGCGTGGTGGTCGACGCGGACAAGCTCGGCCCGCTGCTCAACGGGATGGCCGACGCGCGTCCGTTCCGGTTCACCGCCTCGCAGGAGGCGATGCACGCCGCGCCGCCGGCCGGCCCGCTGCCCGGGGTCTACCCGTACCGGCACGGCGACCGCGACCCGGTGCTCATCTCGCACTCCTCGGGCACCACCGGCATGCCGAAGGCCGCCACGTTCGGCCACCGCCAGTTCTTCGCCGGCAAGCGCCCCCGGATCATGACGCTGCCGTCGGGCCCGGACGACAAGATGCTGCTGGCCTTCCCGGCCTCGCACTCGTCGGGCTACAGCTACATGATGATGGCCACCCTCATCGGCCTGCCCACGCTGGTCATGGAGTCCCAGGACGGGGCGACGGTGGCCGAGGCGATGCGGTGGTGGAAGCCCAGCGTGGTGACCGGCTTCCCGATCACCTTCACCGAGATGCTCGCGCTCGGCCTGGAGCCGTCCGCCGCGTCGAACGTGACGACCTGGATCAGCACGGCGGACGCCTCGCACGAGGCCCACGTCCGGGAGCTGGTCCGGCTCGGCCGGCACCGGGAGAACGGCAGCTGGCGGCCGGGGTCGCACTACCTCGACGGGTTGGGCGCCTCGGAGATGGGCATGGCCCTGTTCCTCAACATCCACGGCCCCAAGACCAACGCCTACAACCGTTGTGTCGGCTACCCGGAGCCGATCGTCGAGGACGCGGTCGTCTTCGACGAGGACGGTCGGGAGCTCGGCCCCAACCAGGTCGGCTACCTGGCGGTGCACACCCCGACGGTGACCCTGGGCTACTGGGGCAACCACGAGTTGACGCACAAGTCGATCCGCAACGGCTACTGGCTCACCGGCGACATCGGCTACAAGGACGACAAGGGCCGGTTCTACCACTACGACCGGACCACGGACGTGATCACGACGCGGCGCGGCCCGGTCTACAGCCTCACCCTCGAGGAGGAGATCTTCAAGGCGTGCCGGGCGGTGGTGGACTGCGCCGTCGTCGGGGTGGTCGACCCGGTCGAGCCGACCTCGTTCGCCCCGATCGCCGCCCTGCGCCTGATCGACGGGTCGGACCTCACCGCCGAGGAGCTGCTGACCCGGATCAACCGGGCGCTGCGGGCGGCGGGCAAGCACGAGCTGGCCGCGACGGTCGTCTCCAAGGGGGACACCAAGATCCCGCTGGGGGTCACCGGCAAGGTGCTCAAGCGTGAGGTGCGCGCGCAGTTCGCCCAGCTCCTGCTGACCGACGAGGACGGTGGGCTGGACGTGGCACGGACCCGCACCGAGCAGTCGATCCTGCGGGAGCTGAGCGCCTCGTCGGCGACGGTCGAGTCGCCGCAGGAGGAGCGGGCCACCTCGGCGGCCTGAGCAGCCACGTGGGGCGGGCGGTTTCCCACC